>DASYDA010000088.1:0-3981 GCA_036499865.1 Dongiaceae bacterium
CGCGCGCTTTCCGAGCCGCCGCGCAGGATCACCGCATTGCCGGATTTCAGGCAGAGCCCGCCAGCATCCGCCGCCACATTCGGCCGGCTCTCATAGATGATGCCGATGACGCCCAACGGCACCGAGATACGGGCGAATTTCAAACCGTTAGGCCGATCCCATTCCGCCAGCGTGCGGCCGACCGGATCGGGCTGCAGCGCGATTTCCTCGAGGCCCTTGGCCATGCCCTCGACGCGGGCTTCGTTCAGCTTCAGCCGATCGAGCAGAGCCACCGAAAGCCCACGCGCCTCGGCGGCATTCATATCCTCGGCATTGGCGGCTAGAAGCTCCTTGGCATGGACGCGGATAACCTTCGCCATCGCCTTCAGCGCAGCGACCTTGCGCTCGGAATTCACCAGCGCCAGTTCGCCCGCCGCCGCCTTCGCCGCATGGCCTAGCACGCGCATTTCCGATTCCAGCGATGTGTTTTTGGCCTGCTGCACGACACCCATGACTTCAGCTCAATACCAGATCGTCTCTGTGGATCATCTCATCACGGCCGCGATAGCCGAGCAAGCCGGCGATTTCCCGGCTCTTATGGCCCATGATCTTCCTGGCTTCGGCAGCCTCATAGGCACTCAGCCCTCGGGCGATCTCATTGCCCGCGAGATCGAGGACTAGAACCGCATCGCCACGGTCGAACTTGCCCTCGACCTTGACCACGCCCGCCGGCAACAGGCTGCGTCCACCTTTCAAGGCAGCCAGTGCGCCATTATCGACCACCAGTCGGCCCGTCGGCTTCAGCGCGCCGCCGATCCAGCGCTTGCGCGCCGTCTTCGGACCTGCCGCCGGCAGGAACCAGCTGCAGCGGGCACCATCCACCACCGCCTGCAACGGGTTCATGCGGCGGCCATCGGCGATCGCCATCCGGCAGCCGGCCGTCATGGCGATGCGCGCCGCCGCGAGTTTGGTCACCATGCCGCCGGAGCTGTAGCCGGCCGGCGCTTCCCCCGCCATCGCCTCGATCTCGGCATTGAGCTCGCCGACCTCTTCGATGAACGCCGCCGATTTGTCCTTGCGCGGATCGGCGGTATAGAGGCCGTCGATATCGGAGAGCAGCACCAGGGTATCGGCGCTGATCATGGCGGCGACCCGGGCCGCCAGGCGATCGTTGTCGCCGAAGCGGATCTCCGAGGTCGCCACGGTGTCGTTCTCGTTGATCACCGGGACGGCGTCGAGCGACAGCAAGGTATTCAGAGTCGAACGGGCGTTGAGATGCCGCCGGCGCTCCTCGGTGTCGTCCAGGGTCAGCAAGATCTGCGCGACGGTGATGCCGTGGCGCGCGAGCGCTTCCTGATAGGCATGCGCGAGGCGAATCTGCCCCGTCGCCGCCGAGGCCTGCTTCTCTTCAAGCTTCAGGGTGCCGGTGGCGAGGCCAAGTCTCCGCCGGCCGACCGCAATGGCGCCGGAAGAAACCAGCACCACTTCGGTGCCGCTCTTGCGCAAGGCAACGACATCGTCGCAGAGCGCATCCAGCCATTTCCGCCGGATATCCCCGCTCTCGTCATCGACCAGCAGCGCCGAACCGATCTTCACCACCAGCCGCTTGGCCATGGCGAGCGAACGGTCTTTGGTGGCGCTGCGCCGGCGTTCGGTCATGACACGATGCTGTGGTTTGAAAGCGCGGTCTTTGCGCCCAACTGAATCGTCATCCCCGTGCTCGGCACGGGGATCCACGCCTTTTCTTCAATCGCGACAAAGGCGTGGATGCCCGCACCAAGTGCGGGCATGACGGATAGATTTGGGAGTGTCTGTGTAGCCTGGGACTCCGACATCCCGTTCCTCAATACGTCGCGCGGCCGCCGGTCAGATCGAAGGTGAAGCCGGTGGTGAAGCTGCAAGCCGGGGAGACGATCCAGCCGATCATCTGCGCGGCCTCGTCGAGCTCGCCGCAACGCTTCATCGGGATCTTCGCGGTCATGTAATCGACGGTCGCCTGCGGCAGCGCATCCACCATCGGGGTGCGGATGACCGCGGGCGCCAGGCCGTTCACCGTGACGCCAGATTCCGCATAGTCCTTGCCCATGGATTTCACCAGGCCGATCAGACCGGCCTTGGTCGCGGAATAGGCCGACATGCCGGGATTGCCGTCTTTGCCGGCGATCGAGGCCACATGCAGGATCCGGCCATATTTCCGCTTCAGCATATGCGGCAGCACGGCTTTCGAGAGCAGGAAGGCGCCGCGCAGATTGATGCGGTAGACCAAGTCGAAATCGTCGATATCGGCCTCATGCGCCGGCAGGTTGGTCTTGCCGGTGATGCCGGCGCAATTGATCAGCGCGTCGATCTTGCCGAACTGCTTCGCGACATCATCGATCGCGGCGGTGACGGCCTTCGCTTCGGTGATATCGACGATGCGGGCGATCGCATTCTTACCCAGCGAAGCCGCGGCGGCCTCGACGCCCTTCTGGTCGCGATCGAGACAAGCGATCCGCGCGCCTTGTCCCGCCAGGAACGTGGCCGTGGTGAGGCCGATTCCGCTGGCGGCGCCCACGATCGCAACGGTGTAATCCGGACTGTCGATATAACGCAGAGTCATTTTCAATCCCCAATCACGATAAGACTTGTCGTTCGGACGAAGCATCTTCCACTGGATTGTTCGCTTCGGCAGCAGCTCTCTCGGCGAGAATGATATCAAAAGCCTTGCGCAACAATTCGGTGACGCCGGTACCGGCGGCGCTTGAGATGGTCAGCACGCCGCCGCCACTCTTCTTGGTAATCTTCGCGGCGCGCGCGAGCTCCTTTACCTTCTCCGCGATCTCTTCCTCGCTCAGGGCGTCGCATTTGTTGAGCACCACCAACTCGCGCTTGGCTTCGAGCTCGCCGCCATAGAGCGCCAATTCACGGCGCACGGTCTTGTAGGCGCCCGCGACATCGTCCTGAGTGCCGTCGATCAGATGGATCAAGACGCCGCAGCGTTCGATATGACCGAGAAAGCGGTCGCCGAGACCGGCCCCCTCATGCGCGCCTTCAATCAAACCCGGAATATCGGCCAGCACGAATTCACGATCGTAGACGTGCACCACACCGAGCTGCGGGTGCAGCGTTGTAAACGGGTAATCGGCGATTTTCGGCTTCGCCCGGCTGACCGCCGCCAGAAACGTGGACTTGCCTGCATTGGGCAAACCGATCAGGCCGGCATCGGCGATCAGCTTCAATCGCAGCCAGACCCACTGCTCCTCTCCAGGCCAGCCCTCGCCATGTTGCCGCGGCGCCTGATTGGTGGAGGTCTTGAAATGCGCGTTGCCGAAGCCGCCGTCCCCGCCGCGGCACAACAGGATACGCTCGCCCGGTTTGGTGAGATCGAAGAGCACGCTTTCCTTCACTTCATCGAGGATCTGCGTACCCACCGGTACCTTGAGCGTGATGGTCGGGCCGGAGGAGCCGGAACGATTGGCGCCCATGCCGTGATAGCCGCGCCGGGCCTTGAAGTGCTGCTGATAGCGATAGTCGATCAGGGTATTCAGATTGGGCACGACTTCGATGATGATGTCCCCGCCCCGGCCGCCATCACCGCCATCCGGCCCGCCGAATTCGATGAACTTCTCGCGGCGGAAGCTGACGCAGCCCGCCCCGCCATCGCCGCTCTTCACGAAAATCTTGGCTTCATCGAGAAATTTCATGAGCGAACTCCCATGCTCGGCCCAGCCTCTCTAGTCATCCCCGAACTTGGTTCGGAGATCCATGCCTTGCTTTCTTCAAACCCCAAGGCGTGGATCCCGCGACCAAGTCGCGGGATGACGGCTGAGTATGGGGTGGCGGGGTGCGACACGTCAGACATCCAAAACGAAGGGCGCAAATGAAAAAGGGGAACGGCGGTTTCGCCATTCCCCTTCCAATCTCGCGGTCGTGAATGGCCGCGCCCTAATGGGGGCGCAACGGTTTCACTCCGCCGCCGGTAGCCCTTCGGCGGTCTTGATCGAGACATAGGTGCGGCCACCC
>DASYDA010000089.1:0-12089 GCA_036499865.1 Dongiaceae bacterium
CAGGCCGGCGAACTCAAATTCTCGCTGGACGGCGAAAAACTGCATGGCAGCTGGGTGCTGGTGCGCATGAAATTCGACCGGGACAGGAAACAGGGGGGCGGCAAGCGCACCAACTGGCTGCTGATCAAGCATCGCGACGAAAACGCCCATGAGGGCGGCGGAGAGAAACTGCTCGCCCATGACAAATCGGTGGCTTCGGGACGCGCGTTGGGCGCCATCGAAAAGGGCACCGGCCGCGCGCCGAAGCCTTTCATGACCGGTAAGAGCAAGACCGCTCATTTGCGATCCGATGCCGTCTGGCACTCCAATCGCTCGGAAAGCCAACAAGAAGAAATCGAAAAGAAGCCGGTCATCCGGGAGAAGAAGGCCAAGCCCAAAACAGTCCGTTCGCTGCCGGATTTTGTCGAGCCGCAGCTCACCCATCTGGTGGATCGCCCGCCCGATGGCACCGATTGGGTGCATGAGGTCAAATTCGACGGCTATCGGATGCAGCTTCGGGTCGAGGATGGCGAAGCCACGCTCCGCACCCGCAAGGGCCTGGATTGGACCGGGAAATTCACCCCTATCGCCGAGGCCGGCAGCGACCTTCCCGATTGCATCATCGACGGCGAGATCGTCGCGCTGAATCACAAGGACGCCCCGGATTTCGCCGCGCTGCAGGCTGCCCTTTCCGATGGGAAGACCGATCGGCTGATCTTCTTCGTGTTTGATCTGCTGTTTGCCGAGAGAGAGGACTTGCGGGTCCTGCCCCTCTCCCAGCGGAAAGAACGCCTCAAGACCTTGGTCGGAAAGCTGAAACCGAAGGCCCGGGAAATCGTCCGCTATGTCGAACATTTCGAGGCGGGTGGTGACGCCATCCTGAAATCCGCCTGCCGCATGTCGCTGGAAGGCATCGTTTCGAAGCAGATTTCGGCGCCCTATCGCTCCGGCCGCGGCCATGGCTGGGTGAAATCGAAATGCCGGGGCGGCCAAGAGGTGGTGATCGGCGCCTGGTGGGGGGACCGGAATACCCTCCGTTCGCTCCTGGTCGGCGCGCGACAGGGCGAGCATCTGATCTATGTCGGCAAGGTCGGAACCGGGTATAGCGCCGCCAAGGCAAAGCGCGTTCTGCCGCGCTTGAATGCCATGAAGGCGGCCAAAAGCCCCTTCACCGGGGCCAATGCACCAAAGGGCAACTCATCCATCCACTGGGTGAAACCGGAACTGGTGGCGGAAGTTGAGTTTGCCGGCTGGACCGGTGATGGCATGCTGCGTCAGGCGGCTTTCAAGGGTCTCCGCGAAGATAAGCCCGCCGAGGAAGTGAAGGCCGAAATGCCGACATCACCCCAGAAGGCGGAATCCCCCGCGCCGAAGACCGCGAAGCGCGGCAAGGCGGCAAAGAAGACCGAAAAGAAGACCGAAAAACATCCGGGTAAAAATAGCTCGAACGAGAAGCCAGAAATCATGGGCGTGTTGATGAGCCATCCGGACAAGCCCATGTGGCCGGATGCAGGCGATGGCGAACCCGTCACCAAGCTCGACCTTGCCCGTTATTACGAAGAAGTCGGGCCGCGCATCATCGCGCACATCAAGGGTCGCCCCTGCTCCCTGGTGCGGGCGCCGGATGGCTTCGCCAAGGAGCAGTTCTTCCAGCGCCATGCCATGCAGGGCACATCCAGCCTCCTGGGCCTCGTAAAGGTTTCCGGCGACCGCAAACCCTATTTGAAGATCGACCGTGTCGAAGGGTTGGCGGCGGTGGCGCAGATCGCGGGCCTGGAACTCCATCCCTGGAATTCCCAGCCGGATACGCCCGACATTCCGGGGCGGCTGATCTTCGATCTCGATCCTGGACCCGATGTCGAATTCGGCGCCATCGTCGATGCCGCGAAGACCCTGAAAGACTGGCTGGAGGCGATCGGGCTGGTCGCCTTCTGCAAGACCACCGGCGGCAAGGGCCTGCATGTGGTGACGCCGCTCGAACCTGAGCGCAAAGGCTCCGTCACCTGGCCAATGGCCAAGGATTTCGCCCGGGAAATCTGCGACCGCATGGCCGCGGACGCGCCGGATCTCTATCTGGTCAATATGGCGAAGGCCAAGCGCAAGGGGCGGATATTCCTCGATTATCTGCGCAACGACCGCATGTCCACCGCGGTGGCGCCGCTCTCGCCGCGAGCCCGCGAAGGCGCCACCGTGTCGATGCCGCTGAACTGGCCGCAGGTCAAAAACGGCCTCGATCCCAAGACCTATACGGTGCGCACCGCACTGGGCCTGCTGAAGAAATCCAAGGCCTGGGCGAATTATGACGACGGAGCGCGTCCCTTACGCCCGGCGATCGAGCGTTTGGCGAAGGGACCATCTTCATGAAAACCGGAAAAGCGAGGTAGATCATGGCAACGCGACCGATCTGGCGCGGCCAGTTGCGGCTGGCTTTGGTGAGCTGCCCGGTGCGGCTGACGCCGGCGACGACCTCCAGCGAGCATATCCGCTTCCATAAGCTCAACCGCAAGACCGGCAACCGGCTGCGCCAGCAGATGGTGGATTCCGATACCGGCAAGGTGGTCGATCGCGACGAGACCATCATGGGCTACGAGTACGAGAAGGGCCGCTATGTGACGGTCGAGCCCGAGGAGATCGACGCGCTGAAGATCGAAAGCTCGGAGATCATCAATATCGAGCGCATCGTCGCCGCGGACACCGTCGATTGGCTCTATTGGGATGCGCCCTATATCGTCGAGCCGGACGGCAAGACCGGGCTCGACATTTTCGCCACCATCCGCGAAGCGCTGAAGGCCAAAGAAGTGCTCGGCATCGGCCGGCTGGTAATGGCGCGGCGCGAGCGACCGGTGCTGGTCCAGCCGCGCGGCAAGGGTTTCATCCTCGCCACCCTGCGCGATGCCGAGGAGGTGCGGGTGCCGGAGGAAATCTTCGACGACATCAAGGACGTGAAGGTCGATAAGCAGAATCTCTCCCTGGCCGAGACCCTGATCGGCAAGATGGAGGACAAGTTCGACCTCTCGCTGTTCGACGATCGCTATCAGGACGCCCTGCACAAGCTCGTGGAAGCGAAAATGAAGGGCAAAAAGGTGGTCGCCGAGCCGCAGCCCGAGCGGCCCTCCAATGTGGTCAACCTGTTCGATGCCTTGAAGGCCAGCCTGGCCGGCGGCAAGGCGGCCGGCGGCAAGGCAACTGGCGGAAAGTCGCAGGCGACCCCGAAACGGCGGACCAAGGCGGCGGCGCATCGGAAATCGGCGCATAAGACAGCCGAGAGGAAACGTGCGTAGTTTCGTATCGTCTTGATCGGTGAGATAAAGAGGGTTACCGGTTAAGCCCTTCCAAAACCAGCCGAGCGCCGATGCGGTATGTCGCCGATGTCCCCTATACGCGCCGTTTCTTCAAGGAACTGACACCCGCCTGGCTCGATTTCACGGCACTCATTTGCGGCTTCGAACCGCCGCGGCGTGATGGCGGCTTCCATTGGTGCGAGCTCGGTTGCGGCCAAGGCGTCAGCGCCGCCCTGCTGGCGGCGACGCACCCTGCCGCCCATGTCTTCGCGATCGACATGATGCCGGAACACATCGCATACGGCGAGCGGCTGTGCCGCGATGCAGGAATCGCCAACGCAACCTTTCTCGCGCTGGATTTCGCCGCGGCCGATAGGCGAGAGATGCCGCGTTTCGACTATATCGTCGCGCACGGCGTCTATACCTGGGTGGACGAGACCGCGAAAGCGGATCTCCGCCGGTTCATCCACCGCAATCTAAAGCCGGGCGGCCTGGTCTATCTCAGCTACAATTCGCAACCCGGCTGGGCCGCCGACATGCCGGTGCAGCATCTGCTCGCGGCCTTCGCCGAGCGCGCGGAGGGAGATGGGCTTGCGCGGTTTGCCGAAGCCGACCGGCGCGTTGGCGCCTTGGCCGAAGCCGGCGCCCACGGTTTGCGTGACGGGCGCATCGGGAGCGATTGGCAACGCTTGCGGGAGACGCTGCCGCCCGCTTATTTCCCGCATGAATTCCTGGTGCCCTGGCGTCCGATTGCCGTCACCGAAATGCGCCGCGACATGGCGTCGATCGGATTGACGCCGATCGGCTCCGCGACCATCCGCGAAAACGTCGATCCCTATATGCTGCACCCGAAAGCGCGGGAAGCCCTGGCCGAGTTCAGGGATCCGGACACGCGCGAACTGGTGCGCGACCATTTCCTTGCCAAACAATTCCGTCGCGATGTTTTTGGGCTGCAGCCCCGCCGCCTGAACGAGAACCTGTCCCGGCGGCTTCTGGCGGAGGCCTGCTATATGCTCTCCAAGCCACCCGTCTCCGAGGACTATACGATGACCACGGATGCCGGAACCGTACGCTTCGACAATCCCGTGGTGCGACGGATCCTCGAATTCCTCTCGGCTGGTCCCCGCAGCCTGACCCAGCTCCTCGATGAAGGCCACAGTATCGGGGACCTCGTGGCCAACATCCTGGTTTTGGCCGCGGCGGAGCGCATCCGGCCCGTTGCGCCTGATCCCGTTCCGGTGACCTCAGTCAACACCGTGCTCCAGGGCCGGATGGACGGACCGGAGGCGCTGTCTTTCCTCGCTTTGCCCAACGGCACTGCCCTCGAGCTCACCGAGGGACAGATACGTCAGCTTCAGGACCGAAACGCGTTGCCGGCGGAACTGGTCGACTGGTCCGGCTTGTCCGCCTAGCTCACCCCACCCGCTTCGCCCGAAAGGGCAATTTTTCAGTCGACGGCAAGCCAAGATAGTGGCATCCGATGCCTGTGGGATTCCCTCAACGATGATCAATCGCCTCATGAACGGCCAACCGACGATCCGCCAGGTCGATCTCTTCCTCGACGCCGAGGAACAGCAGGCCGTCGATGCCTGTATCGCGGAACGCTGGCTGACCGAGGGTCCGCGCTCCAAGGCCTTCGCGGCGGCGATCTGTGACCGATTGCAGGTGAAGCACGCGACTTTTGCGCCGAACGGCACGCTCGGCCTGTTCCTGGCGCTGCTCAGCCTCGATCTTGAGCCCGGCTCGGAAATCCTGATGCCGACCTTTACCTTTTACGCCTCGGCCTCGGCGGCGGTTTTCGCCGGGCTGAAGCCGGTCTTCGTCGATGTCGATCCACAGACCTTCAACGCACGCCCTGAAGCCTTCGCGGCGGCGATCGGCCCGAAAACCCGGGCGATCATGCCGGTTCACATCTATGGGCAATGCGGCGACATGCCGGGCATCATGGAACTGGCGCAGCGGCATAATCTCAAGGTCGTCGAGGATGCGGCTCAAGCCTTCGCCGTCACCTATGGCAATCGCTGCGCGGGGACCTTCGGCGATGTCGGTGTATTCTCTCTGTTCTCGGACAAGGTGATAACCACCGGCGAAGGCGGCATCCTGGTGACACAATCCGACATGCTGTTCGAGAAGATACGCCTTCTGCGGAATCAAGGCCGGGAGAATTCGGGCACCTTCGAGCATCCGGCCCTCGGCATGAATTTTCGCATCACCGACATGCAAGCCGCGATTGGCCTTGCGCAGATTAGAAAACTGCCGTTGATCCTGGAGGACAGGGCCAAGAAATGGCGCCTCTATAGCGAGGGTTTGCAGGGTATCGGCGACATCGAGACCATGGCGATCGATGCCAAATCCTCCTTCGCGGCGTTTCGCTTTCCGATCGTCTCTCGCGAGCGGGAACGCATCTCGGCTGCACTGACCGCGGCGGGAATCGAGATACGGCGGTTCTTTTATCCGATGCATCTGCAGCCGAAGCTGCGCAGTGAGCCACTGGTTTCGCTGCCCGTCGCGGAAGACCTGTATGAGCGCGGCATCTGTCTGCCGATCCATTATCGGCTGAGCGAAGAGGATATTTTCGCGGTTGTCGCCGCGATCCGCGGCGCCTTCGGCCGGTAACATGCCCCGACCTTTTGCCGAACACTACGACCTCATCTACTGCGACAAGGACTATAAGACCGAAGCTTCGATTGTATTGCGGTTCTGGGAGCGTCCCGGCCTGGACCGGATCCGAATGCTGGAACTGGGTACCGGCACAGGCAATCATACGATGCTCCTGGCGCCGCAAGTCGGCGAGATGGTGAGTGTTGAAATCGATCCTGATTTCGCCGCCGTGGCGCGGGACAGGCTTGCCGCATCAGGGCTCGCGAATGTTCGCCTGGTTCAGCAGCCGCTGGCTGCGTTGTCCCTGGAACCCTTTGACCTTGGCTGCGCCCTGTTTCACGTCCTCAACTACATATCCCCGGGTGACATGCCGGAATTCGTGCACGATCTGGCGGCGCGGATGAAGCCCAGGGGCCGCTTCATCGCCGACCTCTGGAATGGCGAGGCCGCGCTTGCCGATCCGCCCCGTCACGAGCGCAGGAACAAAAACTCCGGCGCGACGCAGATCCGCCAGGATATCCATCCCGCACTTCATCCCGATGAACGGCGGGTGACTCTGAACTACGAAATAGAGATCTCCGGACCGGACATTTCGGCATGCTTTCAGGAAAGCCTTCAGCTGCATCTCTGGGCGCTTTCCGACCTGGAGGACCGATTTAAGCGTGCGGGATTTGGCCATATCCAGTTTTATGACTATGCTCGCTTTCCAGGCCGCGCCTCGAAGGAAAGCTGGCGGGTCTGGATGATGGCGGAGAAGACGTGAGACCATGAGCGCGAACGGCCGCAAGGTGGCATTCATAACCGGGGTCACCGGCCAGGATGGCTCTTATCTGGCGGAGTTTTTACTGGCGAAGGGCTATGTCGTGCATGGCCTGGTGCGCCGGAATTCCGACTTCACCTCCAAGCGCATCGATCCCATCTTGTTCGCCGAGAATTTCACCACCCATTACGGCGATGTCGTCGATTCCTCTTCCCTTTATGGCCTGCTTTCGCGGATCCAGCCGGACGAGATCTACAATCTGGCGGCGCAATCCCATGTCGGCGTCTCCTTCATGACCGCCGACTATTCCGCACAGGTCAATGCGCTGGGCAATCTCAGGCTTTTGAGTGCGATCCAGGAAATCGGTCTCGACGCCAGATTTTACCAAGCCTCCACCTCGGAGATCTTCGGGGGGCTTGCGGATACCGTACCGCAGAGCGAGACCACGCCATTCGCGCCGCGTTCGCCCTATTCCGCCGGCAAGCTGTTCGCTTATTGGACGACGGTGCAGTTCCGCGAGGCTTACGGCATCCATGCCTCCAATGGGGTGCTGTTCAATCACGAATCCCCGCGCCGCGGGCGGAATTTCGTCACCAAGAAAATCACCCAAGCCGTGGCGCGCATCGCCCGTGGCGAGCAGGAACATATACGGCTCGGAAATCTCTCGGCGGAGCGTGACTGGGGTTATGCACCGGAATATGTCGAAGCCATGTGGACCATGCTGCAGCAGCCGAAGTCCAGCGATTATGTGGTCGGCACCGGTGCCGCTTATTCCGTGCGGCAATTCGTGGAGATGTGCTTTGCGGCCATCGGCGACGAGATCGTCTGGTCGGGTTCCGGCGTGGATGAAGTCGGCCGGGATGTGCGCTCCGGCACGATCCGGGTGAGAGTCGATCCCTATTATTTCAGGCCGCTCGAGACCGAGCATCTGCGGGCCGATCCTGCCAAGGCGCAACGTGACCTCGGGTGGCGTGCACGCACTTTGGCGCCGGATCTGGCGAAGCTCATGGTCCGGTACGATCTCGTCCATAACGATTATGGATTTCCGGATATCGTCCCGGATGCCGAGGTGGTTGAGCGGTTGCGGGAGCGCCGATGATCAAACTGCATTTGGGATGCGGAAAGATCCGGCTGCCCGGCTATATCAACGTGGACATCATGGCGCGGCCCAGCGTCGATTTGATCGCCGACTTGCGCAACCTGCCTTGGGCCGATGCCAGCGTGGATCACGTCTATAGCTGTGCCGCGATCGAGCATTTCGGGCGCCGCGAATGGATCGGCGTTCTCAAGGAATGGGCTCGCGTCCTGAAGCCGGGCGGCAGCATCCAGGTCTCCACGGCTGATTTCGAAGCCGCCATCGCGCGCTATCGCGATGAGAAGAACCTCGAGGAATTGCTGGGTCTGATGATCGGCGGCCAGAAGGACGATTATGATTGGCATGGCATGATCTTTGACTTTGCGACGTTCCGCGCCGGGCTGGAACAAGCAGGCTTCCGTGATGTCCGACGCTATGACTGGCGGGAGGCGGATGTCGGACAAGCCGGGATCGACGATTTCAGCCAGGCCTATTTGCCGCATATGGATAAGGAGAACGGCCGGCTCATGATGCTGAATGTCGAGGCGGTTCGCGTGGGGAACCGCGCGGGATGAGTGAAAAGCCCTATGTGAGTGTCGCCTTCGTCAACCGCAACGATGGTTATGGCGGCGATCTCGAAGCCCGGATCGAGAAATTCATCGCCTATTATGCCCGTTATGCCGAACGCTGGCCCGGCCTTTTCGAATTCGTCACCTGCGATTGGAATCCGCCTTCCGACAAGCCGCGGCTGCGGGATGTGTTCGCATGGGCGCAGCTCGGCAATGTCCTTCATGTCGAAGTGCCCGAGGCAATTCATGCCAGGGTCGCGGGCGAACGCGGACGGAAGATGCTGGATTATATCGGGCGCAATGTTGCGATCCGTCTTGGCAGCGGCGAATTCTCTCTGGTGATCAACCAGGACATTTTCATCAGCGACAGCATCATGCAATGCATCGGTTCCCGGAACCTCGACGAGAGAATGTTCTATCGGGCCGACCGTTGCGATTTCAATTTCGAGCCTTGCCGCGACGAGCCGATCGAGAATTTCGAAGCGGCGGCTCTCGCGCAGGTGTTCCAGGTGAATCGCCGGCATCGCTCCGACAATTCCCTGATCTCTCCTCCGACAACGCCGGATGCCCTTCAACAAGACGGCAGCGGTCTGGAGCCCGGCGACTGGCTGGATGAAGAGCGCAATGTCATTCGGTGCCAGGCGGCCTATCTCCGGATGCAAACCGACCGGGCATTGCGGCGGCTCTGGCGTTCGGCCCCCGGCGCGCAAGACCGCCTGCGGGGTTGGCAGCAACAAGAGCGATCGGATATTTATCATCGGGGTTTTCTGCTCCACACCAATGCATCCGGCGACTTCATTCTGGCGCCGCGCAAGGCTTTCGATCGTATCCAGGGCATGTGGGAGACCACCGAGATCTATCTTCACCTGGACAGCTATGCGGTGATCCAGCTTTTCGCAGCGGGCTACGAACCGGCGATCTTCCGGCAGCCGCATCGCGTGTTCCATGCGGATCACGACCGGTCCGCGCGCATGGGATTTGCCGAAAGCATGACCTGGGACCAGCACGAGGCCAAGCTTTCCGGCATCCTTCGAGGCGACGAATCCTACCGGTTGAACAACACCGATTGGGGTCTGAAAAAAGAGCAGCTTCCGACCTGGCGGCTGTGATGCATACTGCCTTGGATTATCGGGGGATCCGAAGGTAAGCTTCTTCGGCCCACGATTGTGGACCGTATTCCAGATCGAGCCTGTTCATGTTCACCGCCAGTTCAGACAAGACTTTCGACATTGTTGTGGTCGGCAACGGCGCACTGGGCTCCGCCATTGCTTATGAGCTGCGACGACGCGATGCTTCGGCGCGCATCGCGATCATAGGACCAGCCGCACGAACCGGCGGAGCGACCGTAACCGCCGGCGCCATGGTCAATGTATGGGCGGAGATCGCACGCGGCCAATTCGAAAATCCGGCCCTGAGCGATCGCGCCAATCTGGGCATTCAGGCATTCGGTCTCTGGGACGATTGGTGCACAGCCCTTTCCGAATTCTCCACGGCGCCGTTCAAGGTCGACTGGGGAACCTATGTCATCAACAATGCGCTCGGCTCGCCGCATGAAGTGGCCACGGTCGATTACCAGATTGCGACGATGCAACGGCACAATGTGGCGCACCAACTGATTTCGCCGGTCGACGTGGCCTGGCTGAAGCCGGAAGCGCAGGCGCAGATCTCGCGCATCGTGCGAATTCCCGATGGCCGCATCGATCCCCGCAAGATGCTCGACGCCTATGAACGGTTCTTTGCCGCCCGAAACGTCGCGATCTTCGATAGCACGGTGAAACAGCTTCAATTCGGCAAAGGCCTGCTCCGTTCGCTGATGAAAAGCACCGCCACCTTGACCTTGGCGGATGGCACCGAATTGAAGGCCGGTCAGGTGGTGCTCGCCAACGGCTCATTCGCGCAAGAACTGATCGATCAATTGCCGGACGTAAAGCGGGCAACGCCACGGCTGGTCTGGGGCGCCGGCTCCGCCCTTGACGTCTCGCTTCCGCCCTGGATCCACAAATATGGCGGGCTCGACCGGTCGATCTTCGATATCGACCATGTGGTGCGAACTGTTGACCGGGGCGGCGCTTGCGGCGTCCATCTCGTCCCCTACGGAAGCGGCGAATATTATCTGGGCGCCTCCTCCGGCGTGTGGTTCGAGCCGGAATGGAAGCCACGGGTTCATGCGGTGCATGTCCTGCTGCGCGCGCTGAGCGAGGAAATCAACGGCGCCTTCTTCTTCGCGACATTCTCCATTCGCGGACCGGGCTTCCGTCCGACCACGATCGACGGCTACCCCCTCCTGGGCGAGGCCTGTCAGCCCGGCCTCTGGATGGCCAATGGAACAAAGCGGGATGGCTTCACCATATCCCCCTTGATCGCCCGCGAACTGGCTTCGGCCATCCTCGGCGGCACTTCGACACTTCCCCAGCGGTTCTCACCGAGCCGCGCCTTGATTTCCTATAAGACCAGGGCGGAAGCCATCGGGGATTCGGTGGCAGCGGATTTCGGCGGCGAATTTCAGCATGGGTTGAAGCTTCCGCCCTATGCCGTCGAACCCTATCGCGCCGCGAAACGCCAGAAAATCGAAGCGGTCTATGACAAGCGCGACCTGGCGAATTTCGGCATCCATCCGGAAATGGTGCACCTATACGAGAATGACGATTTTTTCACGGCGATCGACCATCCGCGCGAAGCGGCGAATTAGGGGGCTCACTGTAAATGTCATCTTTACGTGTCGACAAAACGGAACTGGATGGCGTCCTGGTGATTCATCCGCCGACGCAATTCGAGGATTTCCGCGGCAATTATATCGAGACGTATAACGAAACGCTCTACCGCGAGGCGGGGATTGCCGATCATTTCGTGCAGGATGACTATTCCACATCCACGCGCCATGTGCTGCGCGGCATCCACGGCGATGCCACCACCGTCAAGTTGGTCTCCTGCGTGTTCGGCAAGCTCTATCTGGTGGTGGTGAACAACGATCCGGAATCGCCGCAATACCGCCGCTGGAAATCCTTCACCCTATCGGATCGCAATCACCTGCAGGTCTATATCCCGGCGAAATTCGGGAACTCCTTCCTGGTGATGTCCGATATCGCGATCTTCCATTACAAACAGACCAGCGCCTATAACCGCGCCGGCCAGTTCACCATCAAATGGAACGACCCCGCCTATAAGTTCTGGTGGCCGGTGGACAGGCCTATCTTGTCGGAACGGGACAGCTAGGCAGCTGTCGCCTCGCTCTCCCCGCGCAGCATGTCCGCGTTGATCGGGCGCAGCGAGCCGGATTGCGGCGCCTGCGGCAGCATCGTCACGGGGCAAGCTTCCCGCACCCGATCGTGGAAATCGTGGATGCAGTGCTCATAGCTGGAGAGCGGGCCGAACTCGAACCCATGGGAGTTGAGGCCGATCTGCACCCGCTCGGAGAGCTCCTTGTCCTCCGCGCTGACCTGCCGGTTGATGCGGGCATTCAAGTAGCGCAGCACCTTCATCTCGCGCCTTGAATCGGGGCGCACGAAGATCGGATAGCGAACGGTGCAGGTCTCCGCCGTCAGCGGCAAGAACTGGAACACATCCATGCTGTCGCCGTAGATGTCGATGCCGATATTGGGCGGCATGGTGAAGAACATCCAGCTGGTGCGGATCTCCGCTGGAAGATTCTCGTTCAGGCTCGGCGCCATCTGCTGGTAGCGCCGCTCGCTCCAGTTCGAGGAGAGCTTGTCGCGCAAGGTGCTCTTGCTGCCGGCGACGCCGTAGGAATTCATGAAGCCGCCGAGATCGTTGTCGAGCATGCGGTCGTAGCCGGGATGGCCCACCGGCACGTGATAATTCTCGAG
>DASYDA010000090.1:0-2534 GCA_036499865.1 Dongiaceae bacterium
TTCGAAATCCGGCTGGACCGAGAGGGCACGCCGATCGGCGGAGGCCCGGCGCAATGTATCCGTGAAATCGGCACCTGAAGGCAGGCGCATGAGGTAGACCTGGAGTCGCAGCCCGGAAAGCTGGAAACGCCCCACGACCGAGAGGTTGAACGACCTCGCGAAAGCGGTGGAACCGTCTTGGGAGGTCGCCGCGCTGAAGGTGACGCAGAGCAGGTCGGGCAAAGGCGGCGGCAGATTCCCGGCTTGACCGGGGGGGCCGCCGACGCCGGTGTCGTCCAGACCCGGCGCGAGCGGCGCCGTGGGAAGGCTGGGGACGCCCGGAATATCGCGGCTGGGTCCGGGCGCGCCACCACCACCACCCGCACCTCCAACGCCGCCCACACCTGCAACGCCACCACCAGGGGCGGCCTGTGCAAACACGGGATTGGCGCACAGCGCAAAGGCTGTCCATGCAAGGGCGAGGGCGGCAGCCGGCCTCAAAATGCCCCGCCGGTTCATGCTTCAGGAACCGCGATCGGCGCCGGCGACCAGATCGCTCTTTGCCTGGAGTTGCTTGATGACGGCATCGATGTCGGAACCGGTCGGCAGTGCGATGACATAGGCGCCATCCGGCATCGGCCCTTTTACGACGCTGGCGTTCAAGTCGCCGAGCATCGCATTGACGGCAGTCATGCCGGCATTCGGTGCGAATCTCACGATCACCCGGGGACCGGATGCCTGATCGGAAGTCGAGGCGGTCTGGAATGATGTCGAGGGCGCCGTCGTCCGGAACAGGGCGACACCCTCCACCACGACGGCGACGCAGGCCACGGCCAGGGCGATGCGCAATGCCGGGGCATTCGTCATGCCGAACAAGCGTGAAAGAAATCCGGCCCGATCCGCGCCGTCGCGTTCGATCGGCTTGAACTGTCTGGCGCCGTCCAGTTGCGCAAGCACTTTCTCGAAGACGGCCGGATCCGGATCGCCGAGCGCCTGTGTGCTCTCGACCTCGGCATGGCGCTCGCGACGCACCAGTTCCAACTCGGTGCGCAAGGCGGCGGATTCGGACAGCGCCTGCTCGATCGCCTGGGTTTCGGCGGGCGTGGTGCGCCCGGTCGCGAACCAGGGCAGCAACTCGCTGATATCGTCCTGGGTGAGGGCCGTCCCTGCACTGGCGCGTTTTTCGGTCATGCCATCACTCCTTGCACCCCGGACTTCTGCAGCAACACCTTCAAACGCTGGCGGGCGTAAAACATCCGGGTCTTCACGGTATTGGCCGGCAGATCCAGCGCGTCGGCGATCTCCTGGACGGAAAACTCCTGATAATAGGCGAGGTTGAGAATCTCCCGGTGCTCGGCGCTCAACCGTTTCATCAAATCGCCGAGAATCCGGCTCATATCGCTGGCCACGGCATTCTGATCGGGCGTCGGCGCCTGGTCTTCGATCGCGGCTGCCGTTTCTTCGTCCAGCGAGGTCTCCCGCTTGCGGCGCAACCGGCTGACCGCGCGATGATGGGCGATCGAGAACACCCAGGTATTGACCGAGGATCGGCCCTCGAACCGGGCGGCCTGGCGCCAAACCTCCATCAGGGTCTCATTAAGGACGTCTTCGACCATTTCTCGCTCTCGGACCAGTTTCATCAGGTATCCGAACAGCGGCCGCTGCAGGCGTCGGTACAGCTCGGCAAACGCCGTGCGGTCTCCCTTTGCCACCCGTTGCAACAAAACGGTATCGCTGGGGCCTTCGCCGGCTTTGGCGGTGGTCGCGGCCATTGTCATCCAGTCCGTCGCTCGAGGGTCACGATAGGTTCCGAAAAATGTGCGAAAAAAGGCAAAATCTTAGCAAGTCCTTGAATTTCCGGTCGCAACTACGGTCGCCGATCCGGCGCAGCAAGCTAGCCGAGGCTCCGGCGGTTGTCCAACCGAGCGACGAAGCCGCGGGCCGGTTTCCGGTCCTGCCGGTGGCCGGGCTTGCCGAGCGAACGCCCATCGGCTAAGCCAGCGCGGATTTCCGGATATCTTCTATTTCAGGCATTCCTGGAGCCGCCCATGGCCACAGTCGTCAATTGCGCCGCCTACGAGAATGGCCGCCGGGTCACCGATCTCGATATCAACGATCCCGAGCAAATGAAGGTGAAGCCTGGCCGGGTTATCTGGATCGGTCTCCATGAACCGACCCAGGACGTGCTTGCCAAGCTGCAGGGCTATTTCGGGCTGCACGATCTTGCCGTCGAAGACGCTTATCGCGCCCATCAGCGACCCAAGCTCGAAGTCTATGGCGAGATGCTGTTCGTCGTGATGAAGACCGGCCAGTTCATCGACGAACATGTCGCGATGGGCGAGACCTGCTTCTTCGCCGGTCGCGGTTATATGATCTCGGTGCGGCACGGTCCTTCGATGGGATATGCCGATGTGCGGATGCGCTGCGAAAGCGCGCCGGAGAAACTGAAGAAGGGCGAGGATTTCATCCTTTATGCCCTGATGGATTTCATCGTCGACCGTTATTTCCCGATCATCGACCATCTGGAGGAGATAGTGGAGGATCTGGAAGAGCGG
>DASYDA010000091.1:0-5270 GCA_036499865.1 Dongiaceae bacterium
TTCGCCGGCCGCTCCAATGTCGGCAAGTCCAGCCTGGTCAACGCGCTGACCGGGCGGAACAGCCTCGCCCGGGTGTCGCGCACGCCGGGCCGCACCCAGCAGATCAACTTCTTCGATCTCGTCGGGCGTCTGGTCCTGGTCGATCTGCCGGGCCACGGCTATGCCCAGGTGGGCCGCGCCAAGGTGAAAGAATGGTCGGCGCTGATCGACGCCTATATCCGCGGCCGGCCCAATCTCGCGCGGATCCTGCTGCTGATCGATAGCCGCGTCGGCTTCAAGGAGCCCGATTTGAAGCTGATGGAACTGATGGATGGAGCGGCCCTCTCCTATCAGATCGTGATGACCAAGGCCGACAGCCTCAAGGCCGACGAATTGGAGACCAACCGGGCCAGGCTTGCGATCCAGCTCGAGCGCCGTCCGGCAGCCCATCCTGAGATCATCCTGACGAGTTCCCGCACCGGCCTCGGCATCGACACACTCCGCAAGGAACTCGCGGCGATCGTCGATCGGTCTTGATTATCTCTTGATTTCCGGGGCTTCTGACCTCAACTTCAGCGCGGCTTTCGCAGTGCGAAACTCTTGCAGGAACTGGCCCCGCCGATGTCGCAGATCAATTTCACCGACACGAAATACTGGCTGAAAACCGCCCGGACGCTGACCGATGCTCTGCCCTATATGCAGAAATATACCGGTAAGCGTTTTGTCATCAAATACGGCGGCCATGCGATGGTCGATCCGGAACTCGCCCGGGTCTTCGCGCGCGACGTGGCACTGCTGCGCCAGGTCGGCATCCTGCCCGTCGTCGTCCATGGCGGCGGTCCCCAGATCGGCGACATGCTGAAGCGGCTCAATATCCAGTCCACCTTCATCGACGGCCTGCGCGTCACCGACGCGCCCACCATGGAAGTGGTGGAGATGGTCCTGGCCGGCAGCATCAACAAGCAGATCGTGGCCGCGATCAACGCGGCGGGCGGCCATGCCGTGGGTCTCTCCGGCAAGGACGACAACCTGCTGATGGCCAAGCCCGCCAAGATGATCAAGAACGGCCAGCCGGTCGATCTCGGCCTGGTCGGCGAACCCGACCGGGTCAATCCGCGTACGCTCCATTCGATGGAAGAAGCCGGCATCATTCCGGTGGTCGCTCCGGTCGGCTTCGGCCCCAATCGGCAGACCTACAACATTAATGCGGATACGGCGGCCGGCGCCATCGCCTGCGCGGTCGGCGCCGAACGGCTGCTGATGCTGACCGACGTGCCGGGTGTCCTCGACAAATCCGGCAAGATGATCCAGCAGCTCACCTCCGGCGAGGTCCGGGCGCTGACCGCCGACGGCACCATCTCCGGCGGCATGATCCCCAAACTCGAGACCTGCCTCATGGCCGTCGAAGGCGGCGTCGAAGCCGCCGTGATCCTGGACGGTCGCGTGCCGCATGCCATGCTGCTGGAAATCTTCACGCCCCAGGGCGTCGGCACCCTGGTGACGCGGGGCTGACGCCTTCCTGAGGCCATCTCCGCTTGCGATAACCGCTTCGGTCTGCCATCACGTCCTTGGGACGCGGCACAGGCTGGGGCGGCATGGATCTCGTCAATCAGTTCATCTTCATCGGCGCGCTGCTGATTGTCTTGAGCGTGCTGGCCGGCATGGTCTCATCGCGCCTCGGCGCGCCTTTGCTGTTGGTCTTCCTGCTGCTCGGCATGCTGGCGGGCGAAGACGGCCTTCTGCGCATCCATTTCAGCGACTACCGCTCCACCTTCGCGGTGGGTTCGGTGGCGCTCGCCATCATTCTTTTCGAAGGCGGCCTGCGGACGCCGAAGGACGTGGTCAAGCTGGTGTTCTGGCCGGCGGTCAGCCTCGCGACCGTGGGCGTGCTGCTGAGCGCCCTGGCGATCGCGGGCGTGGCGCATCTGGTCATGGGGCTCTCGCCGCTGGAAGGCGTACTGATGGGTGCGGTGCTGGCTTCGACCGACGCGGCAGCGGTCTTCACGCTGCTGCATGGGCGCGGCTCGACGGTCAATGCCCGGGTCACCGGAACGCTGGAACTCGAATCCGGCATGAACGATCCCATGGCGGTGTTCCTGACGCTCACCTGCGTGCATCTGCTGCAGCATCCCGATCTCTCGCCGGGCTGGTTCGCCCTGGAAGAATTGGCGATCGGTGCAATCGGCGGCGTTGCCTTCGGATTGCTGGGCGGTTTTGCTTTGCGCTGGCTGGTCGAGCGAATCAACCTCACGGTCGCCCTCTATCCGATCCTGATCGCCGCGGGCGCGCTGGTGATCTTCGGGCTCGCGAACATGCTGGGCGCGAGCGGCTTCCTGGCCGTCTACCTCGCCGGAGTCATGATGGCACGGGCGCCCTATCGCGCGCAGCAGGTCATCGCCCGCTTCCTGGACGGACTGGCCTGGCTTTCCCAGATCGCCATGTTCCTGCTGCTGGGCCTGCTGGTGACGCCGACGCGGCTACTGACCGATTTGCCCTACGCCGTTGTCATCGCGCTGGCCATGATCCTGATCGCCCGGCCGGGCTCGGTGGCTATCTCGCTGCTGCCCTTCCGCTTCACCTGGCCGGAGCGCGGCTTCATCTCCTGGGTGGGCCTGCGCGGCGCGGTGCCGATCTTCCTGGCATCGATCCCGATCCTCTCCGGCGTGCCCGATGCCCAGCGTTATTTCAACGTCGCCTTTGTGGCCGTGCTGATCTCGCTGCTGATCCAGGGCTGGACGGTGAGCCGGGCGGCACGCTTCCTCGGCCTCAATGTGCCCGACGAAGCCGGCGCGGCCGATCCCCTGGAGTTGGGGCTCGGACCTCACGCGGGACGCGAACTGGCCGGTTTCCGCGTGAAACCGGGCGCCCGGGCGCTGCGGCATCCCTATGGCGAGATCGCCCTGCCGCCGCAGAGCGAAATCCTCTCCGCGATCCGCGGCGACACCGCCCTGGAGCGGTTTCGAGATGCGATGCCGGAAGTGGGCGATTACGTGATCGCCATCGTACCGGCCTTGGAAATCGCCGGTTTACAGCGCTTGTTCGCCGAGCACGGGCCGGCGGAAGTTGCACTGGAAGGCTTCGGTGAGTTCATGCTCGCCGGCGATGCGCCCGTCGAGGACCTGGCGCTCATCTATGGGCTCGAACTCGGCGAGCACCGCCGGGGCGAGAATCTCGGCGACTTCATGCACGAACATCTCGGACAGATCGCCGTGGTCGGCGACCGGTTGCGGCTCAACGGCGTGGAACTGGTCGTGCGTTCCGTTCGGGACGGTCGCGTCACCATGGTGGGCCTGGAACTGGAGGATCAGCGGGCCAAGCTGCCCGCCCGGCGCGCGGCGCGGCGTTTCCGGCGGCGCAGCCTGGTCTGGTCGCGGCGATCCTTGCGGGCGCTCCGCGCCTCGGTTTCCGCTATGTTGAAACGCGCCCGCTGATCGCCGTCGGACGCCGCTCGGTGGAGGTTCGTTCCGGCGCCTGAAAGATTTCGAGCTGCCATGCCAGTTCCGAAACGGTGAGCGGAAAGCCGCCATCGCCGGCCCGGGAGGCCAGCCGGTGCTCGGGCGGAATACGTCCCGGTCCGGACTGCAGAACCAGCGCCATCTTCATCGTGTGGCCGGCTTTCCAAGCGAGTGCGACGATCGCCTTGGGGCTGGAGGAGGCCAAAATCTTCCGGATCACCCGCTGCTGCATCCCGCTGTCTCGGGCCAAGGCCGCGGCCGCGAGAGCCACGTCGCCGGATTCCGCGACCCGGCAGATTTCCGCTTCGCCGACAGGAAGCTTGGCGTTGCCGTCAATCTCGTCGCCGTCATCGATCTCGTTGACCGGCCGTCCGGCGCCTTCGCTTTCCGCCAACCGGCGCTGCACGGTCTCAGAGATGGCGGCCGCGGTCTCCGGATCGGTATCCCCCCGGCTCTGCAGAAGGTCGAGGAGCGCCACGGAAACGAAACCGGCCAGGCGGCGGAACGCCATCGGCGGCAGGACCGGCCGCTGCACCAGGGGCGCGTGCCAGGCGGCATAATTCGGTGCCAGATCGAGGAGCCGATCCATGGTCCCGGTATCGATCTCAGCGGCGTGATTTTTCAGGAGGGTGGCTACCGCAACCGCGCCATCCGGAGCCGAGACGGCCGTCGCCACCAAGGCGTCGGAGAGCTTGGCGCCCAGCCGCCGCCGCCGCGCGATCGCCGACAGAGCCCCTTGAATCGGCTTGCTCTGGATGATCTCGATCAAGGTGGCATCGCTCAACAGCGGCGAATGCTCCAGCACGGGAGCCGCCACTCGGATCTCGACGTCGCGCGCCAGCCTCCGGATCGCTTCGGCGGGAACGTCGGTGAGATCCTTCAAAGCTTCGGCGACGATCTGGCGAATGCGAACCGTACGGTCTCCCGCCAGAATCGCGATCACGTCGAGTGTCAGTTCGCGAATATTCGCGCGATCTTCCTGCGGCAGGTCCGGTGCGAGCCGGCAGATCTTCTGCGCCACCCGTTCGCGGACGCCGGCGTCCCGATCACTGGCGAGAATGAGATCGGCCTGGCGCGGAGTGCCGCTATTGGCGGCAATGGCGGTGCGGACTTCCGGATGGTCGTCTTCGGCCAGAAAATAGAGGATTTCCGGCTGGACGTCGGCGCGTTCGGCCAATCGCCGCCGGGTTTCGGGATCAGCGTCGGTCGCCAGCGCCTTGGCATCGCGATACTCGATCATTCCTAGCGCCGTCTTAACTGCCCATGGCAAGCGTGGTTCCCGCCACAATTTCCGGCCGGATATGGCTCACACTCTGCTCCGGCTACCCTTAATGATGCGTTACGCATCGGATTCTGGAAAAGCGGCGCCAGCCAGCCTGGGACCTTGCCGACCCGGGCCTTGCCGATCCAGGGCCGTACTCGTAATGTCCCCGCCATCTGCCCGGAGGGGTCCTGGGGCGGTCCAAATGGGGCGGCCCAGTGATCGGCGCCCGGGCGCTTTGGTGAACGACGCGCGATGCCGCAGGTTGATCTTTCCCATGTCGAATTCTGGATATTCGACCTCGACAACACGCTTTACCCTGCCCGGTGCAAGCTGTTTGACCAGGTCGATCGCCGGATCGGCCTTTATATCGAGCAGCTTTTGAACCTGGACCGGGAAGCCGCGCGCGCTTTGCAAAAGCAGTATTTTCGCGACCACAAGACGACCCTGCGCGGCCTCATGGACAATCACGGGGTCGATCCGGGCCATTTTCTGGAATTCGTGCATGAGATCGATGTGACCGGCATCCCCGCGGATCCGGAGCTCGACCTTGCGCTGGACCGCTTGCCGGGCCG
>DASYDA010000092.1:0-12224 GCA_036499865.1 Dongiaceae bacterium
TGCAACCACGGTGCAATATGGTCCCGGAATAGAAAACGCGTTCGGGGCCGTCGCTCAGTCGTTCAGCGACAACGTTCCCCTGCTCTGCCTGCCGACTGGATTTGATCGTTCTCGACTGGGTGTGAGCCCGACTTTCGAATCACACTCAAGTTTCCGGCCCGTGACTAAATCCTCGGTCCTGGTGAATTCGGCCTCGCGCATTCCGCAGATCATGCAGCACGCGTTTCTTCAGCTCCGGAACGGCAAGGCCGGCCCCGTGCTTGTGGAGACGCCGACAGACGTTCTGAACGAGGTTGTCGAGTCCGGCGACCGCGAATACGTCAGCGCTCCTCGGTCGGCGCCGCAGGCCGATCCGAAGCAGGTTTCCGCGCTTCTGGAGGCCATCCTTGCAGCGGAAGCGCCCGTCATCATGGCCGGACAGGGGATCTTCTATGCAGACGCCTGTTCGGATCTGCTTGAGCTCGCGGAGGCCTTGCAGATTCCAGTTATGACCACGCTAAACGGCAAAAGTGTCTTCCCGGAAAACCATCCGCTCGCGCTGGGCACGGCAGCACTAACCCGGCCTTGGACCGTGGATCACTTCATTATGAAATCCGATCTTATCATCGGGTTGGGAACAAGCTTTACCAAGTCGGACTACATCACTCCGTTACCGGCCGGTAAGAAGTTTGTTCAAGTCATCAACAATGAAGCGGACCTCGGCAAGGACTACCACATATCTCTCGGAGTGATCGGAGACGCGAAAGCCGTTATACGCCAGCTCATTGAAGCAGCGGATGGGGTGAAAGGGCGTCGGTCGAAAGGCAAGTCCATTGCCGCCGAGATTCAAAAGGTGCGCGCCTCTTTTATGGCGGCGTGGGAGCCTCTTCTGAATTCCAAGGATACCCCGATCAATCCCTATCGCGTTGTTTGGGAGCTGAACCGGATTGTCGATAAAACTTCCACCGTGGTGACGCACGATGCAGGTAGCCCGCGGGATCAGGTCCTGCCGTTTTATGAAGCCATCGTGCCTCACGGCTATATGGGCTGGGGCAAGAGTACGCAGCTTGGCCTCGGAATGCCGTTGATGATCGGCGCCAAGCTCGCGCGGCCGGACTGGCTCTGCGTCAATATCATGGGCGATGCGGCCTTTGGCATGATAGGCACGGAATTCGAGACTGCGGCCCGATGCCGTCTTCCAATCCTGACGATCGTGCTCAAGAACAACGTTATGGGCGGTTATACGGGTTATCTGCCGATCGCATCCGATATGCACCGTGTGAACGAACTCTCTGGTGACTATGCCGCTGTGGCTCGGGCGCTGGGTGGCTACGCTGAGGAGGTGGTGGATCCCGAAGAGCTTGGCTCGGCCATTCGGAGATGCATCGATGAAACCATGGCCGGGCGACCGGCGCTTCTTCAGGTCATCACCGGAGAAGAAAACCGTTTCGCCAAGGGAAAGATCGGCGTGGCTCCGACAGCCTACCGGCAATAACACGGCGCTGGTTAAGTCCGAGGCCTGGCGGAACTCCCCTATCATCCCAGCCAGATTAGCGATGCGATGACGGCGCCGGAACGATCGTGACCACGCCGCCCCACGCTATCGCGCGACTTAAACAGGAGCTTGATGTCGGAGCACGTATTCTCGCCAGAAAGTGAAGATGCCGGCTCCCACCACGATCACGGAGCCGGCCACGATGTTCCAGGTTAACGTCTCGTCGTAGAGCAGCACGCCGAACAATGAGGCGTAGACCAGACCGAGATAGGTGATGGGCTGCGCGGCGGAAGCGTCGAGCAGTTCATAGGCGCGGATCACCAAGTAATGGCCGGTCATTCCGGTGATGCATAGGAGGCCCATCCAGGCCTTATCCCAACCTTCGAGATTGGTCCAGAAGAACGGCCCTATCAGGGTCGCCGTCACCGCGCCTGCGACGCCGGTATAGAAGAAGCTGGTCGCAGGAGAGTCGGTGCGGCTGACCAGCCGGGTCGCGATCAGATAGACCGCATACATGAAGCAGCAGACGACCGGCAGGAGCAGCCAGGGATCGAGAAAACCGTTGGCATCGGGCTTGAGGATCAGCAGCACCCCGATGAGACCGGCGATGATCGCCGACCAGCGCCGCCATCCCACATGCTCGCCCAGAAATGGGATCGAGAGCACGGTGACCACGAGCGGCGTCGCCGACAGGACGGCGGTCGAATGCGCAAGGCCCGCATGGGCGAAGGAGGTGATGACGATCATGACTTCCGTGGAGAGCAGAACGCCGCGCAGGATCTGGAGCACCGGCCGCGTCGTCCTGGCCGCCGCCCTTAGACCGCCCCGTTTCCGTGACGCCAACAATATGCAGAAGGCGCCGAACGCCCAATATCGGATCATGGTGACGAAGACCGGCGGATAATGGTCGCCGAGATGCGTCGACACCGCGTCCTGGAAAGAGAAGATCGTCGTGGCGGCGAGGGCGAACAGATAGCCGTGAGCTTTGGATTTCATCCTCGCTTTTTAACCGCGAATCCAGAATCAGACCACAGCCGGGATCGCGCGCCGGCTATGCGAAAGCACGGTCGGTAGCGGTTACCTCACCTCGAGATCGGTCCCAGAACGGTGCAGTCGCCAGTGGACATCTGCCTGGGCACCAGGCCTAGCCAGGCGGCGAAGTCTCGCCCCTTCGAAAAGGCGCCGCCGCCGATCGCTGCCACCATGGCGCTGGAGATGATCGGTCCGATGCCCGGGACCGATTTGTCGGGCACAATTTTGGCACACTTGAGGGCGACGAGCAGCGATATCCAGCGACAGACGGCGACGCTAAAGAATTGAATTTCCTGAATTTTCCAATTCTATCAAGGGCTGCAAATGCTGAGAATCGCCGATTCGTGGTTCGCGGCGGCGCCCCATCTTCGTCCCTCTCTCTGCCAACATAGCTCCGGCCTACGTCCCATAACGCCTTCTGTTGCGAAAGGCCGTTCGTACGTTATGGTCCTGGGAGCCGGGCTTACTTCTTCTTGGCTACCCGTTGCGCGCACACGGCGGCGTTGGCGGCCACTGCGGCGTGGATGAGTTGTTTGAAGGCGGCTTCGTTGATTTTCTCCCCTTCGCGGAGATCGATTGCACGCCGCGTGTTCCCTTCCAGGCTGGAATTGAAGAGCTTCTTCGGGTCTTTGATGGAGGCTCCGCGGGCGAAGGTGAGCTTCACGACCTGCTTGTACGATTCCCCGGTGCAGACGATGCCGTCGTGAGACCAGACGGGGACTCCCCTCCATTTCCACTCTTCCTCAATGTCGGAGTCGGCGTCGTGGATGAGCTGACGGACATGAGCGAGGGTCTCTCCTCGCCAATCCCCCAGCTCTTCGATCCGCTTGGTGATGTTCGCTGAAGCGGTCTCGCCATTCGGAAGACTTGTCGACTTCATGTTCTCCCCGATCCTTCGTTTTGCCCGCCGGGCCTAGCGCCAGCGGCTGCCCAGCTTCGACTTGTTTCGAAGAGCTTCAATCCATCCGCGCCACGACCTGCTCAAGCGTGGCGACGAAATGCTGCCAACCATAATTTGCGCCTTGATAATTTTGCGGCTGATCCGGCCGGAAGCCGGTTTGCTCCATGCGCAGAAGCGTGCCCGTGCCCGTAGGCGTGAGAGACAATGTAACGACACTCTTGATGGCAAGGTCGGCTTCGCCGGAGCCCCACGTGTAAGACAGCGTTTTGTTCGGCTCGACCACAAGGACCTGACAGTCCACTACGCCGTTCCAGTTGGGTTGCGGGTCCGCTCGAAGGTTAAAACGGTGACCCACGACGGGCTTGAAATCGTTCTTCATGAGCCACTCCTCGATGAGGTGGGGCTGCGTGAGCGCGCGCCATATTTTTTCCGGCGGATGAGGCATCTCACGTTCGACAACAACGGAGCGCGTTTCGGTCGCAGTATCGGTCATTGGTCCATCCTTTTAAGCAGATCTTCGAGAAGGTCGAATCGGCTTTGCCAGAACCCGGCCATTTGGCTTGTCCAGTCGATCAGCGGGGCCAGGGCGCCGAGCTGCGCGCTATAGTGCGTCTGGCGACCTTCATGGCGGTCGCGCACCAGCCCGGCTTGTTTCAGGACCCCAAGATGCTTTGAGACGGCCGGTTGCGAGACCCCGGCTCGAGCCGTCAGAGCCCCGACCGTCTGTTCTCCGTCGCGGCACAGCCGCTCGAAGATGGCCCGCCGCGTCGGATCGGCGAGCGTTCTGAAGACCACATCGTGCGTGCTCGGCATTTAGGATCTATAACCCGCTGGCTATGGATATTCATATAACCGCCGAGATATGGGTTGGTCAAGCGGGAACGTGGAGCGGCCCCACGATCCTCATAGAGCGGGGAAGTGCGGCTACTGTATTTCCTGGAAATCCCCGGCCTTCCAACTGCCGTCGAACGCCGGCTTTTCCGGCCCATAGATGCGGAGATAGGCGAACCAACCCCGGCCCGGAACGGTCTTGATCCAGCGGCCTTCGTTTCCAGCGGGCGGTGTCGGGCCGAAGAAGAGATCGAGCGGCGCCGCGCCGGAGGCGTCCTTGAGCTCGAACATCGAGCGAAGGGCGGCTTTTCCCTGATCGGTCTGCACTTCGGATCTCGTCTGCGCGTCATAGGCCGTCACCGACCAGAACAGCTTTCCGGGAACCGGCTGCGGGATCGAGAGCCTGTAGCTTTTCCCGCCATCCAGATAAGCGCCGGTCCCATCGCGAGCGGCTAGCCAATAAAGCGAGCCGGCACCGGGAGTGTGGCGAAACATCGCCGGCGATGTGACGATCGCGGCGCGCTGGAAGTCCGCATCGTCGCGCGCCTGCTTCGCGGACTCAGCCGCCGGGATTCCGCCCTCGAATGCATAAGGCGATGTCGATCCGTCTCGGGACAGCGCGATGCTCGAGAAGGTCAAGCCGATCGCAAGGCAGCCGGTAAACGCACAGCGCCGCATCGTCGCTTTCCCTCCTGGGGCTCGGGCCAGGGAACTTCGACAGACGAATCCGGGCACTATCGGGTCGTTCTCGCGGACGCGGCAATTGGTCTTTGGCCCAATTGGATTTCTCCGCAACGCCGCGCGCGATCCGTTGGACCTTGGTCCAATTGCCGCGCGGTTCGTGGGACGCAACTATCGGTCGGAATTGAGCGTCGGGCTCCGCGGCGATCTGTGGCGCTCGCCCGTAACCGGAGGAGACACCATGGTGCTGCGGGCAATACCGCCGACCACTTTGGCCCGTCTCGCCACTTTGGGTTCTCTCATCGCTTTAGGGCTATCGCTTGCGGCAGCCGACCCCGCGCGTGGCGGCGAGATCGGCCATTTCACCGCGCCTTTGGCGGATATCCGCGACTACGCCATGCCGGCGAAGCCGGGCTTCTACTTCAAGGAATACGACTACTACTACCACACAAACACATTCAAGGACCGCCACGGGGACAAGGTCTCGAATATCGATCTGCCGCGCGGCGGCCGCGTCCACGTCGATGCCGATGTCGACATCTTCGTACTCGCGCCGACCTTCATGTGGGTCTCCAAATGGGAGATCCTCGGGGCGCATTATGGCGCCTATATCATCCCCACCTTCGGCAACAGCAGCGTCGACGCCTCGCTCACCACGATACGCGATTTCGGTGTCCACAGCGACGAGTCCAGCTTCGGCGTCGGCGACATGTATGTGGAGCCGATCTGGCTCGGATGGACTCTCAAGAACTGGGATTTCGCCGTCGGCTACGGCTTCTATGCGCCGATCGGGCAATACAATTCGGGCGATACGGACAATGTCGGCCTCGGATTCTGGACCAACCAGTTCCAGGGTTCCGTCGCCTGGTATCCCAACGAAAATCGCGGAACCGCGCTGGTCGCGGCGGTCACCTACGAGATCAACAGCAAGATCGAAGGCCAGCACCTGACGCCGGGCCAGCGCCTCAACGTAAATCTAGGCGCCGACCAGATGCTGCCGCTGGGCCAGTCCGGCTTCCTGCTCGATGTCGGCGTCGGCCTATACGGCCAATGGCAGATCACCGACGATACCGGCTCCGATGCGGTCGATCCGAACGTGCACGATCAGGTCTACGGCGTCGGTCCGCAGCTCGGCCTGACCTATCTGCCATGGAACGCCGCCGCGACGGCAAAGTGGCAGCACGAGTTCGAGGCCGAGAACCGTTTCGAAGGCGAGAATTTCACGATGAACTTCGCCGTTGGCTTCTAGCCGCATGCATCCTCGGGTCTTGAACCGGCGAAACGGAGGAGTCCAAGCATGACGATATCCCGGTACCTTCGCCTTTTGGCCTGCCTCGCCTTCACCGTCTCGAGCCTGGCCGCGCGCGCCGCCGAGCCGGTTCCGGCCGATCCGGTGAAGGCGCTGGCGCGCGACGCCTATTTCTATGCCTTCCCGATCGTCCTCATGGACATCACCAGGCAGCAAGCGACCAATGTGCCGAATGCGGTCACGATGCCGATGCGCGCGCCGGTCAATCAATTCGTGCATTTCCGAACCTATCCCAAGGCCGATGCGAAGGAAGTGGTCCGCTTCAACTTCGACACGCTCTATTCCGCCGCCTGGGCCGATGTGAGCAAGGAGCCGATCATCCTTTCGGTGCCGGATACCAACGGACGCTACTACCTGATCCCGTTCCTCGATATGTGGACCGATGTCTTCAACTCGCCCGGCATGCGCACGACCGGCACCAAGGCGCGGAATTTCGCCCTGGTGATGCCCGGATGGCAGGGGCAATTGCCGCAGGGTGTGGACCGGGTCGAAGCGCCCACGTCGATGGTCTGGATACTGGGCCGCACGCAGACCAACGGCCCCGCCGATTACGACAACGTGCACAAGATCCAGGATGGATTCAGGCTGACGCCGCTCAGCCAATGGGGCAAGAATCCGGAGACGCCGGCCGCATTCCCCGTCGATGTCAAGATCGACGGCAAGACTCCGCCGCTCGATCAGATCATGAAACTGGACGGCGTGACGATGCTGACCCGGCTGGCGACGCTGATGAAGGTCTATCCACCGCACGGCAACGACTATCCGATCCTGTTCCGCCTGCAGGCGCTGGGCATAGCACCGGGCAAGGATTTCGATCCCGGAAAGCTCGACGCCGGCACCGTCGCGTCGATCAACGAGGGCGCCATCGAGGCCCGGGCCGAATTGGTGAAGCGCGTGAAGAGCATCGGCACGCGCGTCAACGGCTGGTCGATTCTCACCGACAATGTGGGGACCTATGGCACGTCCTACGAGCAGCGCGCGGTGATCGCCTTGGCTGGGCTTGGCGCCAACCTGCCGGCGGACGCCATTTATCCGAACGCCTTTCTCGATGCCGAGGGAAAGCCGCTGAACGGCGGCGCCAACTACGTCGTCCATTTCGAGAAGGGCAAGCTGCCGCCGGCGGATGCCTTCTGGTCGGTCACGATGTATGACGAGCAGGGCTTCCAGGTGCCCAATCCGATCGAGCGCTTCGCCATCGGCGATCGCAGCAAGCTGGTTTTCAATGCCGACGGCTCGCTCGATCTCTATGTCCAGGCCGCCTCGCCCGGACAGGAGAAGGAGTCGAACTGGCTCCCGGCGCCCAAGGATGCGCCTTTCGCCCTGACAATGCGCATCTATGCGCCGCGGCCCGAGGCGCTGGACGGCACCTGGACGCCGCCGCCCATCAGGCGCCTCCCCTAGGACCGGACCGTGACACGGCTGGCTCTACGGAAAGTCCGAGACGAGTTCGAGCGCCGGAGCCGCTTCATGGTGCCGCGGGGAAGACGGTGAGCCAGTCCCGCTTCATGTCGACGATGGTCCAGCCCTTCGCGACGGCTTCATCCCAGGCCTTGTCCAGCCTGCCTATTGAAGATTTCCGGTCATAGGCCCATTCGCGATCGGAATCGGTGTGGTGAACCAGGGCCATGAAATGCGCGCCGGTGCCGGCGGCGGTCCATTCCAGCATCTCAAGATCGCCGTCGGAATTGCCGAATGCGAAGATGGGCCGTCGGCCGATGAAGCGGTTGATCCCGACCGGTTTTCCAGGCCCGTCATCGATGAACTCCTCCTTCGGCTCCTTGACCAAGACCGGGCCGTTCGCGCGCATCTCGAACTTCACCACGCCCGAGGATCCGATCACCTGCTCGGGCGGTATCCCATAGACCTGCTCCGCGAAGACGCGCATGAACTCCACGCCGCCGCCGGAGACGATGAACGTCTTGAAGCCGTTGGCGCGGAGATAGGCCAGCAGCTCGAGCTGCGGCTGATAGACCAGTTGGTCGTAGGGTCGCTTGAAGCGGGGATGGCGCGCGGTCGCCAGCCAGTCCGCCACGATCGTTGTGAACTCGTCGGTCGTCATCCCGGAATGGGTCGCCGCGATGATCTCGCCGATTCCTTTCTGCACCGAAGCGGCGTCGCTCTTGGAGTTTCCGGCGAGCACCGATTTGAACGGTTCCTTGGTCTTCCATTCGGGATGCTGCGGCGCCAGGACCTTGATGCGGTCGAGCGCGAAGGCGAATTCGAAATAGATCGGCTGTTCCGCCCAGAGGGTTCCGTCATTGTCGAAGACGGCGATCCGCGCCTCGGGTCGCACGAAATCGGCGTTGCCTTCCTTCGTGACCCGCGAAACGAAATCGGTGATCGCCGATTTGACGGCGCCGTCTTTCCAGGACGGCAGCGGATCGGCGCTGGCGGAAACCGGCACAACGGCCAGGACGAGGGCTATCCAGGTCAGCAAGACCCGCAGCCATGGACGCATCGTCATGGACATCCTCCCGCATCCTGATCCGGCTTCCGAAGTCTCTCAAGGCGATCGGACGCGGCCAATTGGACCATAGTCCAATAGGTCCCTGGCGTCGGTGCGGGTTTGGCTTGGACTTTGGTGGCGAACGCCGTTCGCGCCATCCTTCGCCGCCGCCGGTGATGACGGCAACTTTCCCATTCAACTTGGACATTTTCGCCATCCGTCTTTCATTGCGTTTCGTTAAGCGCCGACGGCCACGTGCAGCCGATCCAGCACTGGCATGAATTCGGAGGGATCGGGGCGCCGGGTTAGTCCGGGTTAACCTCGGCATAGGCGATGACGCCATCGGTACCGATCACATAGCGTGCCGGCATCGGCAACACCCAGGCAGGATCCGCGTTGATGGTCGGCAGATCGTTCTTGAAGGCCTTATAGACCTCGATGCGATAATCCGGCAGCGCGAAGCGGATGCCGAAGGCGTCGGCGACTTCGCTCTTCGTGTCGCTCAGGATCGGGAAGCCGAGCTTGTTCTCGCGTTGCGAGCGGCGGCTGTTCGGCGCGGTCTGCGGCGAGATCGCGACCAGGCTGGTGCCTTCGTGGATTACCTGGCGGCGGAATTGAAGACCGTGGAGGCGCGGCCGCGAGCGTAAGGTAGCGGCAAAGGAGGTGATCGATGGGTGAGGGCGCAAGTGGAAATCCCCGGCCGAGGATCGTCGTCATCGGCGCCGGTTTCGGCGGCATGGCGGCGCTCAAGGCGCTGAAAGGATGCGAAGCCGAGATCACGCTGGTGGACCGCACCAACCACCATGTGTTTCAGCCCTTGCTCTATCAGGTCGCGACCGCCGCACTCTCGCCGGCCGACATCGCGACCGCGAACCGCGTGCTGCTGCGCGGGCAGGGCAACGCCACGGTCTTGATGGCGGAGGTCACGGGCATTGAGCCGGATCGCCGTCTCGTCCATCTCGCCGGGGGACGGGACCTGCCTTATGACACCCTGATCCTCGCAACCGGCGCCGCCTACAGTTTCTTCGGGCGCGACGAATGGGCGGAACACGCAAAGGTGCTGAAGTCGCTGGAGGACGCGTTGGCGATCCGCAGCCAGTTGTTGGGCGCCTTCGAGCAGGCGGAGCAAAGCGGCGATCCCGAGAAGGTGCGGCGCCTGCTCACCTTCGTGATCGTCGGTGCCGGACCGACCGGCGTCGAAATGGCGGGCACCATCGCCGAACTGGCGCGGACAACGCTCGCCCGGGATTTCAAGCACATCGATCCGCGCAAGGCGCGCGTCGTGCTCTGCGAAGCCGGTCCCCGCGTGCTCCCCGCTTTCGCCGCGCGGCTATCCACTTATGCGAAAGGGGCGCTGGAGGATCTCGGCATCGAAGTGCGCCTCGGCCAGGCGGTCAAGGAGATCGACTCCGAGGGTCTCATGGTGGGCGAGACCCGGATCGACACCCCCAACATCATCTGGTGCGCCGGCACCGCGGCCAGGCCCGCCGCGCGCTGGCTCGGCCTCGATCTGGCACCCGACAAAGTGGCGCGCAACGGCGCGATCCGGGTGATGCCGGATTGCTCCCTCCCCGGGCGCCCGGAGATCTTCGCGATCGGCGATGTCGCCAGCCTCGACGATGCATCGGGCAAGCCGCTGCCCGGCCTCGCCGCCGTCGCCAAGCAGCAGGGCCACTATGTCGGCAAGACCCTCAAGGCCCGCCTCGCGGGCAGGATTGATACGCCGCCGTTCCGCTACAGGGACCTCGGCACCATGGCGATCATCGGCCGCTCCCGCGCCATCGCCCAGTTCGGCGGCGGCATCAGCATCACCGGCTTCATCGCCTGGCTCGCCTGGTCGCTGGTCCACCTCATGCTGCTGGTCGACTTCCACAGCCGCCTGATGGTCTACGTCAATTGGAGCTGGGCGTGGTTCACGTATGGACGGGGGGCGAGGCTGCTGATGGGGGTGGGACGGGCGACGCGAGATCCGGCGGAGCGTTCCAAGCGCTGATCTGCGCCACCGCCGCCGGCGTGTGGATGGGTGAGCACGCGCCAACCAATAAGCCGCTCAAGCACCTGCAGTTACCGATTGCGCCGATTTAGCGGCGGCTAACGGGCTACTCTCCTCGCGCGTGCCAATGAACCCTCGGCCGGGCCGGCACTGTTAACCCCCGCAACAAAACGGCATCTTGGTTTATCGCGGCCGGAGCCGCTAATATGCGGCCCGACATTCGCGGGGAAAAAAGATGGGCAGTCCTTCTCCCACCGCGCCGGCCTCGTTGCCCGGCATCGTGTTTGCCACCGGTGAGGCGGCGGTTTTCAGGCCGGGTGACCCTGTCAGGGTTCTGACCCGCGCGCCGGTCGGCCACTATCGCGTGCCGCTTTATCTGCGTGGGAAATCGGGGCGGGTCGTGGCCGTGATCGAGCCGGCGGCCGTGGACAATGAAGAAGAAGGCTATGGCCGCAATGCCGGATCGCGGCGCCACTACTACCGCATCGCCGTGCCGATGACGTCGATCTGGCCGAACTATGCCGGTTCGCCGCGCGACGATCTGCGGATCGAGGTCTTCGAGACTTGGCTGGAGAGGATCTAGAGCATGAGCCCGCACGATCCCAATCACGGCGATGATCACGACCACGATCGTGGCCATGACCACGGGCACGACCATGGGGATGCCCACGCACATCCGCATGCCGAGATCGGCCAATCGGAACGCCCCGGCTATTACGACATGATGGAGACCGCGGTCCGCGAGCTGCTGATCGAAAAGGGATTGTTCGGCGCCGGCGAGATCCGCCGCCAGATCGAGGTGCTGGATTCCCGCAATCCGGCGCTCGGCGCCAAAGTGGTGGCGCATGCCTGGGCCGATCCCGCGTTCCGCGCGCGGCTGCTGGCCAATGGGCGCGCGGGTTGCGAGGAACTCGGCATCAGCTTCTATGACGACACGCAGTTGATCGTGCTGGAGAATACCGAGACGGTCCACAACCTCATCGTCTGTACGCTCTGCTCCTGCTATCCCCGTCCGGTGCTCGGTTTGCCGCCCGACTGGTACAAGCTGAAGCCCTATCGCGCGCGGGCCGTCGCGGAGCCCCGCGCCGTGCTGGCCGAGTTCGGCACCCATATCCCCGACGATGTCGAGGTCCGCGTCAGCGATTCCACCGCCATGGTGCGTTACCTGGTGTTGCCGCTGCGCCCGCAAGGCACGGAGGACTACACCGAGGAACAACTCGCCGCCCTCGTCACCCGCGACGCCATGATCGGCGTCGTTCCGGTGATGCTCGGCGCTTCGGGAGCCGTGCGATGACCCAGAATACCGCCCAGAACGCGGCCCGGCCCGTGGACAGCGCGCTGAAGCGCCTGCCGAACGATATCGGCGGATTGCCCGCCGAACCGATTCAGCGCGTCGAGCACGACCTCTTGCCCTGGGAAAAACGCTGCCACGCTCTGGCGGATGTGCTGGACTTTCACAAAATCCTCAACACCGAGGAAAAGCGGCGCGGCGTCGAGGCCTTGGGCAGCGAATTGATCGGCAAGCTCTCCTATTACGAACGCTGGATCGCCGCCTTC
>DASYDA010000093.1:0-6343 GCA_036499865.1 Dongiaceae bacterium
CACCCTGGCCCAGTCGGTGCGCGAGCAGCTGCAAGCGCATGCCCAGGAATTCGCCTCGATCGCGGCGAGCGCCCGGACCAGCGCCGGCACCGCCCGCGAGGACACCACGGAGATGCAGAGCATCATGCAGATCCAGATGACTTCGCTGCAATCGGCGACCGTGGAGATGAACCGCCAGCTTGGGCTCGTCACCGCGGATATCGACCGGCGCATCCGCCAGATGACCGATGCCGCGACCAAGGCGGTCAGCCAGGCCGGCGGCATCGGCCAGGGCTTCGAACAGCAGGCGGAGAAGCTGACCAAGCTGCTGACCGCCGCCAACAGTCAGGCGACCGAGCTCGGCGAGAAGTTCCGCAAGCAGAGCACCGATCTCAACAGCGCCGCCAGCATGGCGGTGGAGAAGATCGGCCAGCTCCGCGACACCCAGGCCACGGTCAGCCGGGAAACCTTCTTGAAATCCGCCTCGGCGATGATGGAGGAGTTGAACGGAATCGCGGTCAACATACATGAGCTGCTGGATAACGAGATTCCGGACGATATCTGGCGCCGCTACCGCGAAGGCGATCGGTCGATCTTCGCAAGGCGTCTGTTCCGCACCAAGGACAGCTATATCGTGCCGGCGATCGAGCAGCGCTACCAACGCGATGAGCGGTTCCGTGACCTGGTGGACCGCTATCTGAAGCGCTTCGAGAACCTGATCGGCCAGGCCCAGACCATCGATCCTGAAGCCGTGCTGAACGCCGCCTTTATTACCGCCGATGTCGGCAAGCTCTATCTGGTGCTCGCCAAATCGCTCGGCCGCAACGTGGAGCATTGATGCGTCCCTCCAACCAGCCGACACCGGCGTATGCGCCGGGGCTTGGTCATTCCCTCAAAAGCCTCCTCCCCTATCTCTGGCCCAAGGGCGAGACGGAGCTGAAGACACGGGTGGTGCTGGCAGGCGTGGCCTTGGTCATCTCCAAGGTGGCGAACGTCTATGTTCCCTTCATCTTCAAGCATCTCATCGATCAGCTCGGCCATGCCGGGACGCTGGCGGCGCTGCCGCTCGGTTTGCTGGCGGCTTACGGTCTGGCGCGGGTCACCTCGCAGGCCTTCGCCGAATTGCGCGACGGCATCTTCGCCAAGGTGGCGCAGCGCGCGATCCGCTCGCTGGCGCTCAAAACCTTCCGGCATCTCCATGCGCTTTCCCTGAGCTTCCATCTGGAACGGCAGACCGGCGGCCTCACCCGCGCCATCGAACGCGGCGCCAAGGGCATCGAATTCCTGCTCTCCTTCCTGCTCTTCAACGTGATCCCGACGCTGGTGGAGATCGGCCTCGTCGCCGTCATCCTGTGGACGCTCTATGACTGGCGCTTCGCGCTGATCACCGTGGTCACCATCGGCCTCTACATCTTCTACACGCTCTCGGTCACCGAATGGCGGATCAAGCTGCGCCGCCAGATGAACGAGAGCGACCAGTCCGCCAACACCAAGGCAGTGGACAGCCTGCTGAATTACGAGACGGTCAAGTATTTCAACAACGAGGAACACGAGGCGCAGCGTTATGACGGGGCGCTGAAAATCTATGAGGTCGCGGCGGTGAAATCCCGCACCTCGCTGGCGGCGCTCAATATCGGCCAGGTGGTGATCATCGCCGTCGGCTCGACCCTGATCATGGCCATGGCCGCCGCCGGCGTCATCTATGGCGATGCCGCCGGCAAGCATCTCACTGTCGGCGATGTGGTGCTGGTGAACGCCTATCTGCTGCAGCTCTATCTGCCGCTGAATTTCCTCGGCACCGTCTATCGCGAGATCCGCCAGGCGCTGATCGACATGGAGGCGATGTTCGCGCTGCTCTCGGTCGGCGCCGGCATCGAGGACAAGCCGGATGCGAAGGCGCTGCACGCGACCGCCGCCGAAGTCACCTTCGAGAATGTCGCCTTCGGCTACGATGCGCGCCGCCCGATCCTGAAAGGCATCAGCTTCACCGTCGGCGCCGGCCGCACGCTGGCCATCGTCGGGCCTTCCGGCGCCGGCAAATCCACCATCTCGCGCCTCTTGTTCCGCTTCTATGACGTGAACTCAGGGCGCATTCTGATCGACGGCCAGGACATCCGCGACGTCACGCAGAAATCCCTGCGCGCGGCGATCGGCATCGTTCCCCAGGACACCGTGCTGTTCAACGACACCATCGAATACAATATCGGCTATGGCCGCGCGGGCGCGTCCCGCACGGAGATCGAGACCGCGGCCGGTCTCGCGCATATCCACGATTTCGTCGCCGCTCTGCCCGACGGCTATCACGCCATGGTCGGCGAACGCGGGTTGAAGCTCTCCGGCGGCGAGAAGCAGCGCGTCGCCATCGCCCGCACCATCCTGAAATCCCCGCCGATCCTGCTCTTCGACGAAGCGACCTCGGCGCTGGATTCCCGCACCGAGCGCGAGATCCAGACCAATCTCATGGAGATCTCCCGCCAGCGCACCACGCTCATCATCGCGCACCGGCTCTCGACGGTAATCCATGCCGACGAGATCATCGGGTTGGAAGAAGGCCGCATCGCCGAGCGCGGCCGCCACGACGCCCTGCTCGCCGCCAATGGCCGCTACGCCGCGATGTGGCGCCGCCAGCAGCAGGCGGTGGATCATGTGGCGGAGGATTCGTCGATGGACTCATCCCCCGCGATGGCAAAGTGATCGGCGAGGTCAGAGCGACCCCTCACCCTGTCCCTCTCCCTCAAGGGGAGAGGGGACGCTGCAGCATGGACCTTTCCATTCATTTAGACCTCGAGCACTGGATCAACAAGACGGACTGGATCGCCCCCTCTCCCCTTGAGGGAGAGGGCGGGGGTGAGGGGTTGCTCGATCCATCCGGGCCGCGTTTTCATGCATGACATCCCCGCCCTTGCCGCGCAGGTGACCGCCGGCGACCGCCGCGCACTCGCACGCGCCATCACGCTGGTGGAATCGGCCCATGCCGAGGATCGCGCGCAGGCCGAACGGCTGCTCGAGGCCGTGCTGCCGCGAACTGGCAAAGCCTTGCGCATCGGCATTTCGGGCGCTCCCGGTGTCGGCAAATCGACCTTCATCGAGGCCTTCGGTCTCGATTTGATCGCCCAGGGGCAACGCCCGGCCGTTTTGGCGGTCGATCCTTCGTCGCGGCTTTCCGGTGGCTCCATCCTCGGCGACAAGACCCGCATGGCGGAACTCGCCAAGCAAAGCCAGGCTTTCATCCGCCCCTCGCCCTCCGGCTTCGGCAGCGATGGATTGGGCTTCGGCGGCGTGGCAAGGCGCACGCGCGAGGCGCTGCTGCTCTGCGAGGCCGCCGGCTTCGATCCGGTGATTGTTGAGACCGTGGGCGTCGGCCAGTCGGAGACGGCGGTCGCCGAGATGACCGATCTCTTCCTGCTGCTGCTGATGCCGGCGGGCGGCGACGATCTCCAGGGCATCAAGCGCGGCATCATGGAACTGGCCGATCTCATCGTGGTCAACAAATCGGATGGCGAGCTCGAAGCCGCCGCCGGCCGCACCGCCGCCGATTACGCCCATGCCGCGCGCCTGATGCAGCCGCGCTACCGCGCCTGGACCACCGAGGTCATGCGCTGCTCGGCGCTCACCCAAGCAGGCATCCCGGAAGTCGCGGCGCGCATCGCGGCGTTCCGCGGCGTCGTCACGGAATCCGGCGAATTGACGGACCGTCGTGGCGACCAGGCGACACTCTGGTTCCACCGCGAACTGGCATTGACGGCCGTCGAACACATCAACGCGACGCCGGAAATGGCGGCGAAATTGCGCGGGATGGAAGCCCGCGTGGCCTCCGGAGAGACCGCGCCCGCCGCCGCCGCGCGGCGGATCGTCGAGGATTTGCTGCGACGAATCGATTGATTCCACGAATTTGAGTAAAATTCCTGAGCCATAAGTCGCACGAATGCGCGCCGCATTAATGCTTGGCTAACCGGTCCTGCGCCAGATTTCCCCATTCAGTTGCGATTGGGGAGCCATGCCTATGGCGCTTGTTACCCTGGGTTCGATTCACCGCGTGAAGCTCGGCGTCGCGGCAAAGCTGGCGATCGCCATTTCGCTCTTCATCGTGCCGGTCGCCTTCCTGCTCTACAGCCTCTACCAGTCCCAGCAGGTCGCGATCGATTTCGGTGCGAAGGAAATCCTCGGCAACAATTATCTGACCGCCTTGCGGCCGGTCCAGGCTGCTCTGGTCGATTCCACGACGAAGATCGATCCCGCAACGCTCAAAACCGCCATTGCCGCCGCGGAGAGCGATTTCGGCGGCGATATGGATTCCGCCAAGGAATCGCAGGCCGCGGAAGCCGCATTGGACGCGGCAGATCCGCGCGACACCACGGCATTGCGGGCGCTGATCGCGCGGGTGGGCGATCAATCCAACCTGATCCTCGATCCCGACCTCGACAGCTACTACGCCATGGATCTCGTCCTCATCAAATTGCCGGAGCTCCTGGATTCCGTGCACCGGACCGCGCAATACGCCGCCGATAAAACCAGCGCCGACAAGCTCGAGATGAAGGACATGGCGCAGTTCCTGGAGCTGATCGGCAGCCTCTCATCGACGCTGGAAGGCGCCAAAGGCTCGCTCGCTTCCGCCTATGACGGCAACGAGAGCAATGGCAATGCGCCGCGCGATCTGAAGCCGCGCATCGATCCTGCCGCCCAGGCGATGTTCCAGGCGATCGGCAAGCTGACCGGCGATTTCAACGCCTCGACCCTGGCGGGCGGAACGACGCCGCTCAAAGCCGGTGCCTTCGATGCCGAGGAGACCACAGCCCGCAACGCAATCCTGGATTTCTCCAACCAGGCCGGCACGGCGATGAACGATCTCTTTCTGCGTCGCATCGCGCTGTTTGACAATCAGCGCTATGAGACCTTCGGCATCACGGCTTTGCTCTTCGCCGCCGCTTTGATCACCACCGTGATGTTCATGCGCCGGATGGTGGTGCGGCCGATTCACCGCTTGACCCAGGTGATGGGCCGGCTCGCCGAGGATGATGTCACCACGGATACGCCGATGCTGGATCGCGGCGACGAGCTGGGTGCCATGGCCCGTGCCGTCGGCCAGTTCAAGCTCGGCATCGAACGCCGGCTGGAGCTCGAAGCCACCGCCCGCGAAGCCACCGCCCGCCGCGAGGCGACCTTCGAAGCCATGCGCGACCTCGCCCGCAATTTCGAAGGCGAGATCAAGCAGGCCCTGGGCGAGATGGTGGACCGCACCGGGACGCTGAAACAGGCTTCCGGCGTGATGGGCGAAGCGGCGGCGACGTCCGGCGATCGTTCGAATTCGGTGGTGGAAGCGGCCAATATCGCCACCGGCAATGCGCAGTCGATTTCCGCCGCCGTCGAGGAGCTGTCCGCCTCGATCAGCGAAATCGGACGCCAGGTGCAGGGCGCCGCGAGCAGCGCCGAGAGTGCCGCCAAACAGGGCGCCGCCGCGGCCGATGTCGTCATAGGCCTCACGCGCACGGCGGCCAGCGTCGCCGGAATCTTGAACATCATCCGCGAGATCGCCGACAACACCAATCTCCTCGCCCTCAACGCCACCATCGAAGCCGCCCGCGCCGGCGAGGCCGGCAAGGGCTTCGCGGTGGTGGCGAACGAGGTGAAGTCGCTGGCGACCCGCAGCGCCCGCGCCACCGAGGAGATCCGCGCGCAGATTCACGCTGTGCAGGAGATTTCCGGCTCGGCCGCCGCCTCGATCTCGGAGATCGTCACCGAACTCGACGCCATTCATCAGGCGGCGACCGGAATCGCGGCTTCGGTCAGCCAGCAGGATTCCGCGACCCATGAGATCGCCCGCAACGTCACCGAGGCAACCCGGCGTCAGGAAGAGATGGCGGCGCTGGTGACCGATGTGAAAGCCGCCTCGGAAAGCACCGGCCGGGAATCCAACGCCGTCCTGAAAGTGGCCGGCGAGGTTTCCGACAGGGCCGGTTATCTCAAGGATCGCGTCGATCACTTCCTGGCCGATATGCTCCGGACCACGGAAAACGGAGTGCGGGCGGCTTAAAAGGCGCTCCGGACTTGGCCGGAACTTGACGGAACGGCCGGAAATGCCTAAAACCGCCCGCAAATCAGGGCTCTATTTGCCGTCCTCGGGAAATATTAGCCTAAAGTATTGATCTAAAAGGACTTGGATTATGTCTCGTCGCTGCTCAATTACCGGCAAGGGCGTTCAGGTTGGCAACAATGTCAGCCATGCCAACAACAAGACCAAGCGGCGCTTCATGCCCAATCTGCAGGTCACCCGCCTGCTCTCGGACGCGCTCGGCCAGCAGGTCCGCCTGCGCCTGACCGTGCATGCGATCCGCACCATCGAGCACAATGGCGGGCTTGATTCCTT
>DASYDA010000094.1:0-3206 GCA_036499865.1 Dongiaceae bacterium
CGCTGACGATCGAGCTCCCCGACGGCCTCTCGCCCCGCACCATCGGCTATTACCTGGCGCAGGAGAAAGGCTATTTCGACAAGGCGGGACTCGCCGTCCGTTTCGCAACGCCGGCCGAGGGCCACAGTCCGATTGATTCGCTGAGCGGCGCCGACAAGGCCGATCTCGCCGTCGATGCGATGCCGGTGGCGCTGCACGATCGCGAGCATGGCGCGAAGATCGTTCACCTGGCGCAGTTCTTTCGCTTCGCCGGAATGGAGCTGGTCTGCCGGCCGGCCATCGACCAGCCTGAAACGCTGAAGGATCATGCGGTCAGCGTCATCTTCGGCGGCTTGGAAAGCTCGTTCTACGCCTGGATGACAACGCTGGATCTCAATGCCTTCGGAGGGCCCGGCGGCGTCACCGTGCTGCGCCAGAACAATGGGCTCGATCCTTTCGCCCGTTATCAGGTGGATTGCGCAACCACCTTCACCTATACGGCGCCGCTGGAATTCGCGGCGGCCGGACTGGCGCTGCAAGGCATGCATGTCTATCGCTATCAGGAATTGGGGCAAGCCACGCTGGAAGACGGCCTCTATGCGAAAGAGGCCGATCTCCGCAAACCGGACCGGGTGGCGGCCTTCGCGGCGTTTCTGGCCGCTGCCCGCAAGGGCTGGCAGTTCCTGCATGACAACGCCAAAGCTGGCGTGGATTTCCTCCACGCCGATCCCGGCTATGCCAAGATTGATCCCGCGGTCCTGAAACAGGCCCTCGATGCCGTCGATGACCTGGTGGCGCCGAACAAGGGGCCGATCGGCAAGCTCGATCCCGACGCCTATGACCGCACCGTCAACCTTCTGCTCACCGCCGCCCCCGATCCAGTGCTGACCCGCGCGCCCGCGCAAGCCGCCAGCGACGCCGTCTGGCAGAAGCTGAAATAGCCTCGCCCCTCTTCGGGTGGGGATTGCGGGCCCGGGATTGCTGGAGAGCGGGATTGCTGGACAGCGAGTTTGCTGGATAGACTGGGGGAAAAGGCTGATGCGCCCGGCGCTACGCACGGACCGCATCGCGGGAGCGGCATAGTTTGGGTTTGGGAAACATGGATCTGCATCAGAACGAACTCGGCCAACCGATCGGTTTTCCGTTGCCCCATTGGTCCGCGCGCCCGCTGCCGCCGCGAACACCCGTGGAGGGTCGCTTCTGCCGGGTCGAGCCCTTGGATCCCGCGCGGCATTCCGGCGATCTCTTCGAAGCCAATCTCCAGGACCGCGAGAACCGGATCTGGACGTATCTGCCTTACGGCCCCTATGCGCATCTCTCGGATTACCGCGCCTGGACGGAAGCCGCGGCCAAAACCAGCGACCCGCTGTTCCATGCCGTGGTCGATCTCTCCACCGGGAAGGCGGCCGGCATCGCCAGCTACCTCCGGATCGACCCGGCGGTGGGCGTGATCGAGGTCGGTCACATCAATTACGCGCCGCCGCTCCAGCGCAGCAGCGCCGCCACCGAGGCCATGTATCTGATGATGCGACGGGTCTTCGACGAGCTCGGCTACCGTCGCTATGAGTGGAAATGCGATTCACTCAATGCGCCTTCGCGTCGGGCGGCACTCCGGCTCGGTTTCCGCTATGAGGGCATCTTCCGCCAGGCCACTCTCTATAAGGGCCGCAACCGGGATACCGCCTGGTATTCGATCATCGACCGGGAATGGCCGACCCTGCGATCGGCCTTCGAAGTCTGGCTGCGGCCGGGCAATTTCGAGGCCGACGGCAAACCGCGCACCAAGCTCTCCCAATTGACCGCCGGAGCCCTGGCCGGCGGCGGGCATCAGCGTTAGAGCATGATCCGGCACCGATTCCCACCCGTGCAAAAACGGGAGGCTTCTGCTATAGAACCGCCGTCATCCGCTTTGCGTCCCCGTAGCTCAGCAGGATAGAGCGCCGGTTTCCTAAACCGTAGGTCGGAGGTTCGAATCCTCTCGGGGACGCCAAATCCTTCGGCATCACTCACTGCATTTGTCGGGCTTGCTCGATCGGGTCGAGCTTACACCGCCTCGACGAAAGTCTCATCGAGCCGTGCGGCGCCGAGCCCCGAATTGCACATCAGGATCAAAAGCCGGCCGGTATTGGTCAGTTCGAGCGTGGCGCTCGGATGGGTGACGGGCACCGGAATCGCCGACAGGACTTTGACCGGCATGAAGTCACTGATCAGGCCGAGCCGGGCCAGGGATTCCACCGACAAGGCCGCGGTTTCGGGGATGATCGCCGAAGTTTTGGTGATCCAGCCCAGGTTTCGCGCTTCGACGGCGGCACGCGGCTTGTCCGCATGCCGCGCCAGGGCCGCATCGTAAAACAGCGCGTGCCGCCGCGGATTGGTTTCCTCGTCACGGCTGATCGCCCGCAGCACCATCGCATCGACCGGCTCCAGCGAAGCCAGCAGGTCGATGAGGGTTCGCCGCGCGCCGGCATGAAACTGCGGATCCATCGCATTCGCGATGAACGCCGCCCACATGTCCTGCAAGACCTCGTTGTCTTCCAGTGTCGCCTTCTGAAGCAGCGGGATCGCCAGGCGCGGCAGGATGGGAACCGTTTTGTCCTCGATCCCCCGCTGCCGATGGATCTCGTTCACCCGGTCGGCGAGCCTCAGGATGATCTTGTGGCGAAACGCCGTCGTCCAATCGGTGAAAGTGCTGTCGGAAGGGTTGGCGCTCGGGCCGAACACCCGTCGCATGAAGTCTGCGAGCTTGCGCGACCGGTCGAACGACTCCGATCCCGCATTGTCCAGATCGCGCAATCCTTTGCCGACCTCGCCGCCATCCAGCATTCCTTGCCCCCAACAGCCCGGCGTTTGCGGAATATCCGCCCGCCATGCGCTCCCCCAGCGCGATTACAACATCACATGCTGTACAATAGACAACAGCGCGACAATACGTTTCGCGCGAGGTAAATGGTTAACACACCCACTGCCCGCCTTTGGGACTTCTCGCCCCGGCCCCTCACGCGGCAGACAATCCCACTCTTTCGGAAGGCAGCTTATGCCGCCGGGACGACGTAATCCTCGGCATGCACGAAGACCAGGATCATATTGACCCGTTTGCCGTCATCGGAGAGCGGCAAGAAGATGATCTCCTCGTTATCGACGTAGCGATCGCCGAACTCGAATCCGCCGCGGAAGTAATAAGGCGCCTGATACTCGATCACGTAATTATAGCGGCTGACCACTTCGCT
>DASYDA010000095.1:0-5868 GCA_036499865.1 Dongiaceae bacterium
GTGGTGGCACGGGCAGGCGACGCCCGGCGATCTCGCTTACGTGCTGACCGCCTATCTCGTCATCCACGGCTATCTCCGGGATGTGGGCTGGTATATCCGCGACCTGCAGCATGCGGTCAATGAGATGGAGGAGATGGTGGCAATCGGCGCCGAGCCCTTCGGCGTTGCCGACCGAAGCGGCGCGCGGCCGATCGCGATCGAAGCCGGGCGGATCGAATTTAAGAACGTCCGCTTCCACTATCCCGGCCATGCGACGCCGCTCTATGACGGGCTCGACGTCACCATCGATGCGGGCGAGAAGGTGGGGCTGGTGGGATTGTCCGGCTCGGGCAAGACCACCTTCGTGAAGCTGATCCAGCGGCTGCACGACATCCAAAGCGGGCGCATCCTGATCGACGGCCAGGATGTGGCGACCTGCGCCCAGGCTTCCTTGCGTTCGCAGATCGCCATCGTGCAACAGGAGCCGATCCTGTTCCACCGCTCGCTGGCGGAGAACATATCCTATGGCCGGCCGCAGGCTTCGATCGCGGAGATCATGCAGGCGGCAAAGCTCGCCAATGCGCATGACTTCATCGATCGGCTGCCGAGCGGCTACGGCACGCTGGTGGGCGAGCGCGGCGTCAAGCTCTCCGGCGGCGAGCGCCAACGCGTCGCGCTCGCGCGGGCCTTCCTGGCGGATGCGCCGATCCTGATCCTTGACGAGGCGACTTCGAGCCTGGATTCGGAATCGGAGGCGCTGATCCAGGAAGCGACCGAAAGGCTGATCGAAGGCCGCACCGCGATCGTGATCGCGCATCGGCTCTCGACGGTCAGGGCCTTGAAGCGGATCCTGGTCTTCGACCGTGGCCGGATCATCGAGGAGGGCAATCATCGCCAGCTCACCCAGCACTCGGACGGTGTCTATCGCCGCCTGTTCGATCGCCAGGTGCTGGGGTTGGTGGAGGCGTAGATCGCTACCAGAACACCGGCGCCGCTTTCCAATCCCGGCGGCGCCGGCGCATCTGCTTCATGAGCTTGGGATGGCCGCGCGCCTGCCGGGCGAGCGTGGCGTCGATCGCGCGCTGTGCCGCCATCGAATGCGCGCGACGGCCCATGGCATCGAGCAAGGCCGGGGAGGTTGCGGCATCGTGATCCTCGCCGAGCCGATCCAGCAGCCGGGCGATGCGGGAAAGATAGCGCTTCGCGCTCTTCCCTTGCTCTCCCGCGGCGTCATCGTCTTCGAGACCATAGAGCGGGGCGAAGAAGGTCGCGGCATAGCGCAGTTTCTTCAGGGCGATGCGCAGCCTGTGCCGTCCGCGCGGCGAGAGTCGGCTGAAATGGGCACCGCGTTTGCAGGCCTTGCGCTCCAGCCGATCGAGCGCGCGCGCGGCCAATTCTTCCGCGGGCTCGGATAGGAATTCCAGCCCGGCAGCGGGCAATTCGTTGCGCCAGCCGCGGCGGGTGACCCAGCCGGCCAAAGAGAGCAGGATGCGGGCATGTACGGGACTCTTGAGCGCCTTCCTCAGCTTTGCATGAACCTTGTTGCGCGACAGGCCGATGGTTTCGCAAAGCGCCTGGCGGTCCGTCTCGGCGGTCATGGTCTCGGCGGTCGCGGTCTTGGTGGCAGTCGTCTCGGCTTCGATGCTTTCGCGCAGAGCATCATGGCTGCGCGCCGGGCCGAGCGCATCGGCGAGAGCTTCGGCCTCGATGTCGAAAGTTCGGAAGCTCGCCGCCGGGATTTCCTTGGCGAGCAGCCCCAGCATGGCCCGCAGGCGGCGCAAACCGACACGCATCTGATGCACGCCCTCGGTCAGGCGCGGATCCTGGGCCGCTGCGTAATTGGCGAGCACCTGCACCAGGCAATCGTCCAGCATCAGGGCGATCGCGTCGTCCACGCTGTCGCCCTTGCCGAGGCGCGAGGGGCGGGCTTTCAGCGTCGCCGGCGGCGTGCCGAAGGCGAGCGCGTAGCCGCGCTGCGCCTTGCTGGCCGTGCCCAATGAGACCGGGGCGGCTTCCAGCACCCGCGTCGCGAGATCGTAGAGCGTGCTGCCGTCGCCGCCCTTCAGTTCAAGCTCGATCTCGGAGATCGGCGTCCGTTGCGCGCCGGCTTCGATCACACCCTCGTCGAAGGCCACTTCGATTTCCGCCTCGGGCAGCTTGAGCGGGATGCTCTGGCGCGTGACCTTGGTGGCGAAGATCGGAGCCAATGTCTCCGGCGTGACGGATTTCAATATCTCGCAGGGTGTGCCGGTGAGCTCGGCGGCGGAAATGCGGTCGAGTTCCAGGGAAAACCCGGCGACGCGGTTTTCCCATTCATGCCGCCCGAAGGCGCCGTTATTGCCGGAATATTTGAGCGTCTGGCAATATGTTTCGCCGGCTTTCCGGATCCGCAGCGACAGGCCATGGCGCTGCAGCGTCCGGTCGGCCGTGTCGTAATATCGTGTTTCCAGTTTTCGGGTTCTCGCCGCGGAATCGCGCGCGCTCCCGGTCCGTGCGAAGAGCGGGGATTGCTGGATCTGCGCCAGGGCAACGTGATCGGCCAACAACTTGACTTCGGTCTCGATCATGTTCTTTTTTGCCGCTGTCCATGCGTTTCAAACGCATCGGGCTCGCCGAAGACAACGGCCTTAATTTAGCCACGGTTCCATAAGGGGCTACTTCGATCATGCGCTACCAGTGAAACGGGTCGGTTGCGATGCGGCGGCCAACCAGAAATGAGTCGGCGACCAGGTGCAGCGGCGCCGGATCCATTTCGCTCCTGCCGCTGTCGAGCAGTTCGGCGAAATGTTCATAAATCCGCTCATACTCCTCCATCGGCTGTGCGACGGTCTCTTTGCCGTCGACTGAAAGTCTGGAGCCGCCTTCGCGCAACGCCAGTTTTCGGCCGGTTTCGGTTTGAATATCGATGCTCCAGCTCTGCGGCCCGGTCTGGCGCCAGTCGAATTCGGCGGTGAGCGGCGCCTTGGCGCCGGCGGCGGGGCTGGAGAAGGCGAGCCGGGCGGCGATGGGCGTCTCGCGGTTGGCGGCGGTGATCAGCTCCGCGGAGGTGACGAAGATCGGCTGCCGCATGATCCTGGTGACGATGGACAAGGCGTTGATGCCGGGATCGAAGACGCCGAAGCCACCCGGCGCCCAGATCCATTCCTGGCCGGGATGCCAGCGCTTCACGTCTTCCTTCCATTCGATATGGAGCTTCGCGATCCGCTGACCTTCGAGGATGCGGCGCGCCGCATCGACGGCGGCATTGTATCGCGAATGCCAGGTCGCATAGGCGACGCGGCCTTTCGCCGCGGCATGGGCGGTGAGGTCGGCGGTCTCCGCCGTGGTGGCGGTGGTCGGCTTCTCCAGCAGCAGATGCTTGCCGGCATTGAGCGCCTCCCGCGCGATGGCGTGGCGGGCGTTGGGCGGCGTGCAGATGGCGACGGCGTCGACCGCAACGTCGGATTTCAGCAGTTCCGTGAGCGTCTTGAAGGTCGGCACGCTTGGCCGGGCGACACCGCGCTGGCTCACCAGGGCCGCCAGTTTGAAGCGCGGATTCTTGGCGATGACCGGTAGATGCTGGTCCTCGGTGATCTTGCCGATGCCGACGATGGCGATCGAATGGACGGGTGCACCCATGGGGGATCCTGACGACAATTGGCATGATGACCGTTGAATGACGGCAAGTCTAAGCAGGCTGCGGCAATTCCGCAAAAAGATTGCGTGGTTTCGGGCAAGCCCGGCTGGCCAAAGGCTTTTCCGATCACAGGTCCGCGATTTGCGCTTCGCGGCCGATGTGGTCAGGATGCGGGCAAGGGAAGATGCGGGAAAATTCGGGGCGTGGTTCAGGAGTCGAAAATGAAACCTATTCTTGCTGCTGTTGTCTGCGCCACGGGTATTGCTCTTGCAGGCGCTGCCCTGCCGGCGATGGCCGATTCACCCACGCCGCAGCATCTGCGCGGCGAGATCGAGACGACCGGAACGCAGAGCTTCGAAGTGAAACCGACCGACGGCGCCGAAACCCCGGTCGTGTGGGATTCGAAGACCAAGTTCGGCTCGCTGACGGCCGCCCAGCTTTCCGACATCAAGCAAGGCATGTTCGTCGGCACCGCGGCGATCCCGCAGCCGGACGGCACGCAGAAGGCTGTCGAGGTCCATATTTTCCCGGAGAGCATGCGCGGCACCGGCGAGGGCTTTCGTCCCTTCCCGCAGGTTCCCAAGGGCACCATGACCAATGCGACGGTCAGCAACATGATCGGCAGTACCGGCAGCAACGAGGACGGCCGCACGCTGACGCTCACCTATAAGGACGGCAAGCAGACCATCGTGGTGCCGAAATGGGCGCCGATCGTGCTGCTGGCGCCGGGCGATGCCTCGATGATCAAGGAGCATGCCAAGGTCAGCATCACCGGCAACAAGGGTGCCGACGGCAAATTCCAAGCAACCCGCATCCTGATCGGCGTCGACGGCACGATGCCGCCGATCTGAGGTACGATCCGGCCTTCTAAACCTCGTCATCGCCGGGCTTGACCCGGAGATCACTTTCCAGCCGCACGAGATGCGCGGATCAAGTCCGCGCATCTCGGCGATTCCTTGATTCTATAGTGCGGTCACCCTCAACCTCAGCGCGTTCGCGATGACGCTCACCGAGGAGAGTGCCATCGCGGCGGCGGCGACCACCGGCGAGAGCACGATACCGAAGGCGGGGTAGAGGATTCCCGCCGCGACCGGCACGCCGATCGCGTTATAGGCGAAGGCGAAGAACAGGTTCTGCCGGATGTTCCGCATGGCGGCGCGGGAGAGCTTCCGCGCGCGCAGGATGCCGCCGAGATCGCCGCCGAGCAGCGTGATCCCGGCGCTCGCGATGGCGACATCCGTTCCGGTCCCCATGGCGATACCGATATCGGCAGCGGCCAAGGCGGGTGCATCGTTGACGCCGTCGCCCGCCATCGCGACGACGCGGCCTTCGCGGCGCAGTTTCTCCACGGCATCGCGCTTGTGTTCCGGCAGCACCTCCGCCTTGACCGTGTCGATGCCGAGTTTGCGTGCGACCGCCTCCGCCGTGATCCGATTGTCTCCGGTCAGCATGACCAGACGGATGCCTTCGGCCTTCAAGCCGCGAATGGCGGTTTCCGCCGAGGATTTCACCGCATCGGCAATCGCGACCAGCCCGACGATCTTGCCATCGACCGCGATGAAGATCGCGGTGGCGCCTTCCTGACGCAGACTATCGGCGTGGGATGCCAGTGCGCCGGTATCGATGTCTTCTTCCTTCAGGAACCGCGCACTGCCCAACACGATCTTCTTGCTTTCCACAATGCCGCGCGCGCCGCGACCGGAAGGGGAATCGAAGTTCTCGACCTTCGGCAAAACCAGATTTCGCGCCACCGCTTCCGCCACGATCGCCTGGCCCAGCGGATGCTCGCTGGCGCGCTCCACGGCGGCGGCAAGGCGCAGCAGTTCGGTCTCGGAGAGGTCGCCTGCCACGACAATCTTTGTCACCCGCGGCTTGCCCTCGGTCAGCGTGCCGGTTTTATCCAGCACCAGCGTATCGATGCGCTCCATCCGTTCCAGGGCTTCCGCATCCTTGATCAGCACGCCGGCATGGGCGCCGCGACCGACGCCGACCATGATGGACATCGGCGTCGCCAGGCCGAGTGCGCAAGGGCAGGCTATGATCAGCACGGCGACCGCCGCGACCAGGCCGTAAGCGAAGGAGGGTTGCGGGCCCCCGATGTACCATGCCGCGAAAGCCAGCACCGCGACGGCGATCACGGCCGGCACGAACCAGCCGGCGACCCGGTCGGCGAGGCGCTGGATCGGCGCACGGCTGCGCTGCGCTTCCGTCACCATCTGCACGATCCGCGCGAGGACCGTGTCGCGGCCCACCGCCTCGGCGCGCATGATGAG
>DASYDA010000096.1:0-3614 GCA_036499865.1 Dongiaceae bacterium
TCCTGGAAATAACGGTCGCGGGCATGCGAGGCCGAGGTGGTGGAGAAGACGGTGGCGTGCTCGGCGGCGTCGAAGCCTTCGACCAGCGCCAAAGCGCGCTCGCGCAGGCAGTCGATCATTTCGGCCGGCATGAAATCTTCGACCAGCAGATAGCCGTCTTCCGCGAAGGCGGCGGCCATCTCCGGAGTGAGGCCGGCTTCAGCGCGGCGAAAGCGGCGCGGTTCCAGGGCTTCGGGCATGGCGCAAGTCTAACCCGCTAGCGGATCGTTTCCAACACGACAGGGTCGGCGACGGGCGGAGCTCCGATCACAAAGGCGCGGCGCAATGCGGCTTCGGCGGCTTCGGCGGCGGCTTCGCTCGCCGCATGGATCATGGCCAGCGGACGGTCCGGTCCCGCCTCTTCGCCGATGCCGAGGACTTCGGTGAAGCCGACGCGGTGATCGATGGCGTCTTCGGCGCGGCTGCGTCCGCCGCCGAGCAGGACCACGGCGACGCCGATCGCCCGGACATCGATGCGCGCGATAGGGCCGGATTGCGCGGCGAAGCAGGGACGGACCACCGGCGCGGGTACTAGATGACGATCTGCGCGTTCGACAAGATCCTTCGGGCCGCCGAGCGCCGCCACCATGCGGCCGAAGATCTCGGCGGGCTTGCCACCGGCGAGCGCCGCTTCGGCCTTGGCGCGGCCGGACTGAGAGGAATCGGCCAGTCCGCCCAGCGCCAGCAATTCGCCGGCGAGCGCCATGGTCGCCTCATGCAGCCGCGGATCGCGCGCCTTCCCCGTGAGATAATCGACCGCCTCCGCCACCTCGACCGCATTGCCGACATTGCGGCCGAGCGCCTGGTTCATGTCGGTGACCAGCGCCGCGGTTTTCAGCCCCGCGCCATTGGCGACATCGACGATGCTGCGCGCAAGCGCTTGTGCGTCTTCGTGCCGTGCCATGAAGGCGCCGGAGCCGGTCTTCACATCCATCACCAGCGCCTGCAATCCGGCGGCGAGCTTCTTGGAGAGGATCGAGGCGGTGATCAGCGGAATGGATTCAACGGTCGCGGTCACGTCGCGGATCGCATAGAGCCGGCGGTCGGCGGGCGCCAGGTCGGCGGTGGCGCCGACGATGGCGCAGCCCACGTCGCGCAGAACGCGCCGGAAAGTCGCGAGATCGGGCCTGGAATCATAGCCGGGAATGCTGTCGAGCTTGTCCAGCGTGCCGCCGGTATGCCCCAGCCCGCGCCCCGAGATCATCGGCACGAAGCCGCCGCAGGCGACCAGGATCGGCGCCAGCATCAGCGAGATCTTGTCGCCGATCCCGCCGGTAGAATGCTTGTCGATGACCGGGCCGGGAAGCTCCCACCCCCGCCCACCCCCTGACGGAGGAGGGGGCGTTTCGCGCCAATCCAGCACCATGCCGGATTCCGTCATCGCGCGGGTGAGCGCGACACTTTCCGCCATGCTCATGCCGCGGTAGAACACCGCCATAGCGAAGGCTGCGGCCTGGCTGTCGGAGACAGTGCCGTCGGTCAAGCCGTCGATCAGAAAGCGGATTTCTTCGTTCGAAAGAATCCCGCCGTCACGCTTCTTGCGGATGATTTCCTGAGGGAGCATGTTCCTGGCGTTCGATTTCGCGCATTGCCCATCGTCGCTACCGAGGCCGAAAGGTGCCGCGCGACTGTAATCAGGATCAGCCCAGTGTCCAACCCCCCGTTATCCGGTCCGCTATCATTCAGATGGCCGTCATGAACACCACTATCGAACAACTCGGTCACGATCTCATCATCGGCGGCAGCGGCATGCTGGCCGGCCTGGCCCAGGCCTTGGCGCAAAACGGGCGCCGGGTCTCGGTGATGGCCCGCAGCATCACGAAGCTCAACCGGCTGGCCGCCCAGCATCCCGGCATCCAGACCCTGGCGCTGAACTATCAGGATCGGCCGGCGCTGGAACGCGGCCTCAAGGATGCGGCTGAAAGAAGCGGCCCCATCACCCGCTGTATCGCCTGGATGCATGACGACGATCCGGACCGGGTGCGCATGATCATGCGGCATGCCGGCACGGTCTATTGCCATGTCATGGGCAGCGCTTCCGCGGATCCCGCGCAACCCGAACGGCTGGCGCAGTGGCGTGACGCGGTTGCGAATCCCGCCGGGCCGACTTTGCGCATCGCGGTATTGGGCTTCGTGGTCGAAGGCGCGTCTTCGCGCTGGCTCACCAACACGGAGATCAGCGAAGGCGTGGGCCGGGCACTGGAAAGCGCGGACCCCGTGACCATCGTGGGCACCGTGACGCCCTGGGAGAAGCGGCCTTAAGGACGGGTTTGCCGTTTCCGAATCACTGCCCCGGCTGGTATCGGAACGTCGCCAATTGCGTCCACTTATCGGCGGTGCTGACCAGCTTCACTTTGTAGCCGCGGCCTTTCTGGCCGGCGGAGATGCTGGTGACGTCGAGCTCGTCGGTGAGGCCGGGGGCCATGGGCGTGATCAGGATGACCGGTTTCGCGAGCTTGCCGGCGCCGTAGATGGTGGGCGTCACCGACCAGTCGTCTTCATTGGCTTCCGCGGAGAGCACGGTCTCGCCGGCCTCCAGCGCGAGGCCGCAATATTTGTTGGGGGCGCAGACCAGCGTCGGTTCGGCCGCGGCGCCGTAATCGAAGACGGTTTGCGCCGGCACCTGCTCGGGATTCCAGGGGGTAGAATCCTCGGCCGGCTGATTGTTCTGTTGTGCGGAGGCGGAGGTGAGGCAGAGGGGCGTTGTGCAGAGCAAGGCGGCGAGGATCGTCAGCTTGTTGACGGGCATAAACGCGCTTTCTTGAGATTCGGTATGGCGTCAGGCGCCGGGAGGATACGCGAAGAACCGCAAAGGGCAATGGGCGCCGCCTGGATCCGGCGGCGAAATAGCGTGTCTCTCCAAGGGATTCAGGGGAGAATTCCGCCACTGAAACAAAAGGTTGGCGACCGTCATCGATAATCGTCGATGGCAATCCGGTCGCCATTTCCCGCAAAAATTAAGGCTTTGGATAGGATTTCCTGTTTCGATGCAGTCGGGGCCAAATAACTGGACGGCGGGGCTGCCGCCGATTGCGGGTAATATGGCGGTCGCGGACCGTGGGTCGGAGGCGCGGATTCGAGCATTGGGTGCGGAGGCCGCCCGCCTGAAGGAACAGGCCGCGGCGGCCGCGCATTTCGACGCCATCCTGAACGGGATGCCGCAAGGTGTGCTGATCCATCGCGGCAGCCGCCCGCTCTATGTCAACCAGGCCTTGGTGCGGCTGCTCGGCTATTCATCCCGCGACGAGGTGCTGGCCCTCTCCAACACCATCGCCATCGCCCATCCGGAGGATCAGGCCTTCATCGCCGGCCAGGTGGAGGCGCGGGTCGCGGGCCGTGACTTCCTCTCCCATTTCGAGGCCCGGGTCTGCCATATGGAAGGCACGACGATCTGGGTCGATTGCCATGCCTCGCGCATGCTCTGGGACGGCGAACCCGCCAGCATCACGACCATGACCGACATCACGGTCCGCAAGCGCATCGAGAATTCGCAGCGCCGCACCGAGAAGCTGTTCGGCATCGTGTTCCAGGCGAGCCCGGATCTGGTCAGCCTGACCACGCTCTCGGACGGCCGC
>DASYDA010000097.1:0-4449 GCA_036499865.1 Dongiaceae bacterium
GGCACGCCCAGCACATTGGCGAGCGTCAGGCCGGAGAACATCATGGCGATCGCCCGGGCGCGCTTTTCCGGCGGCACGATGCCGGCGGCCACCACGGCGCCGAGGCCGAAGAAGGTGCCGTGGCAGATCGCGGTCACCACGCGCGCGGCCATCAGCAGCCCGTAACCGGGTGCCACGGCGCAGAGCAGGTTGCCGAGAATGAAGATGCCGATCAGGAACAGCAGCGCATGGCGCCGGTCCGCCTTCGCCGTGGCCAGCGCGAGCACCGGCCCGCCGAAGGTGACGCCCAGCGCATAGCCGGTCACCAGCAGCCCTGCGCGCGGGATCGAGACCGAAAGATCCCGTGCCACGTCGGGCAGCAGCCCCATGATGACGAATTCGGTGGTGCCGATGCCGAAGGAGGCGGCGGCGAGGGCCAGCAAGGCCAGGCCATAGCCGCCTGCGCCCCAAGCCGAGGCGGTGGGGGCGGGCAGTCGCATATCGGTGATGTCGTTCATGGGTCCCGAAAGGTCAGTGGGCCCGGCGGCCGGGGGAAGCCGCCGATTTCAGCCCGCATTGTTAACTTATGTTGCGCTGCAGCAAAGAAGAAGCGGGCTTATCGATAACCCTGTATGCGCGAGGTGCATGGATAGGGGGTAGCGCGGACCAATCTCAGCGCAAAGCCGGCTGGGGAAAGTTCAGCAGCTCCCGCGTATAGGTCTCGACGACCTCGCTGAACGGGGTGCCGTCCGGCAGCGTCAGGACGGCGTGGTGCTGCAGCACATGGTCAGGCACCGGCATCATCCCGCCTTCCTTGGTCGCGCTCGGTGCGGCCATCTCCCAATGTTCCGGCAGCGGCGACCAGAGCAGAGCGGCCGACAGCGTCCGGCGACGGAAGTGCAGCGCCTGGACCGCCCGGCCGAAGGCGACATCCGTGGTATCCAGGGCGTGGTTCATCTCCGCGGAAAGGCGGCCGGGCACATACCAATTGTCCGCCTCGGAGAGCACATGGCCGCCGCAGGAGAGCATGACCCGGCGATAGCGCACCGGCTCGTCGGCGCCGATGCCGAGCAGCGTGCGCTGCGCGGCGGTGATTTCCTTCTGGGCATTGGCGACGCGTTGCGCGGTGACGCGGGAAGACGCCGCCAGATTGTGGCTGCGGCACCAGTTCTCGAGAACCAGCGTCGCGCTATCATGGCTGAGCAGGTCGGCATTCAGCGTCTCGAGCAGCGCCAGCGCCTCGAGGCGCGAAACCGGCCCGTCCTTCCATTGCGATACCGCCGCCTCTTGCGCATCCGCGGCTTTCGCCACGAATGCCAATTGCAGACCCAGCAGCGTCAAGCCGACCCCGAGCTTCATTCCGTCGCCCTCATGGATTCAAAGAGGTGAAACGCCGAAAGAAGCTAGAAGGGCATGCTTCGCGCAACACCCGCAATGCGATGAAGCGTCACGCCGCGATCCGAGCGGATTTCGCCCGGCGGAGCAGGAAGCCACCATTGCTCGGCAGGAACACCGGGATGAATCCCGGGGTGGTCTTCACCGCCGGCGGCGACGCGTGGCGGCCTTGCGGGCGGTCGTGCGCGCCACGCCGGCCGTATCGCCGGTCGCGGATTCGGCGGTCTCGGATTCGGCTGGCTCGGATTCGCCCCTCTCGGATTCGCCCCTCTTGGATTCGCCCGTCTGAGATTTGGAGGCCGGGGCTTGCGCCTTGGGGCGGATCAGCATGTCGCCGCTGGCCTGGCGCTTGATCTCGAAGGCGCCGGTCTTGGCCACCAGGTCGCCGAGCTTCGCCACGCCATAGGTGCGCGGGTCGAAATCCGGCGCCAGATTGGCGAGCCGCTGGCCGACGCCGCGCAAGCCGACCCAGCCGTCTTCGTCGGACATCGGCGCGATCACCCGCAAAAGCAGCGCCGCCGCCGCGCCGGCGGGCTGCAGCGACTTCGCCAAAGCCGGGGCAGGGCGATCCGGCGCCGGCGCCTCGGGCAGCAGGTTCTCGGTATAGATGAACCGGCGGCAGGCCTGGCGGAAGCTCTCCGGCGTCTTCTGCGCGCCGAAGCCGAACACATCGACGCCCTGCTCGCGGATCCGCGCGGCGAGGCGTGTGAAGTCGCTGTCCGACGAGACCAGGCAGAAGCCGTCGAACCGCCCGCTATAGAGCAGGTCCATGGCGTCGATAACCAAGGCGATGTCCGACGCGTTCTTGCCGGTGGTGTAGGCGAAGTTCTGCTGCGGCACGATCGCATACTTGTTCAGCAGATCGGCCCAGGACTTCAGCCGCGTGCTCGAGAAATCGCCATAGATGCGCCGCACGCTGGCCTCGCCCATCTTGGCCACCTCCTCGAACAGCCCGGCCGCGATCCGCGGCGAGGTGTTGTCCGCGTCGATCAGCACGGCGAACCGCGGGGAGCGGGGTTCGGTGGCCATGGGTCTCTCTTTCTGAACGGAAACCGCGCGCGGCGATCTAATCCCTGGCGATTTCATCCCGGCGGCTTCATCCCTCAGTGGAGGGCTCGGCCGGCCGCTCGGCGGCCTTTTGATCCTCGGCCTGCTTCGCCTTGGCTGCGGCCTTCTCGGCCTTCTTCTCGGCCTTGGCCTTTTCGCGCTGCATGCGATCGTACTGATAGTTCGGCGTGCGTCCCATCGGCGGTCCTTTCCTGGTTGAGGCTCATATCTCAACCATGAAGGCCGCCCCTGCAAGCGATATTGGCAAAGGATATCGGCACGGGGGCGGAATCGGGCTTCAGGATGTCCCGTTAACCACTGGGGTCGGCGCTACCGCGCCAGCGCGGCGTCCAGCAGCTTGGTCAGCCGGGGATCGTCGGGGGTGGTGTCCGGCGCGAAACGGGCGATCACCGCGCCGTCGCGCCCGATCACGAATTTCTCGAAGTTCCAGGATATACCGGAGTCGGATCCCGCCTTGCCCTCCCCGCCATCGGCCTTGGGCCGCGCCGCGACCAGCGCGTCGTAAAGCGGATGGCGGTCCTTGCCCGCCACCGAGATCTTCGCGAACATCGGAAACTCGACGCCGAAACTGGTCTCGCAGAAGGTCGCGATCTCGTCGTTCGTCCCCGGCTCCTGCGCGCCGAAATTGTTGGCCGGAAACCCCAGCACCTCCAGCCCCTTCGCCCGCTTCTGCTCATAGAGGCTCTGCAACCCCGCATATTGCGGCGTCAGCCCGCATTGCGACGCGACGTTCACCACCAGCAGCACCTTGCCGCGGTAGTCGGCGAGGGTGGCGGGCGCGCCGTCGATGCGGGTGAGGGGGATGGAGGTGAGGGATTGGGGCATGGCCTGCTCCTGTGGATGCGGATCAGGTCGCAGTATCGCGCGCGCTGGGCCGCGCGTCCAACGCCGCGTGGCCTGGATGGCAGTCGATCAGCCGATCTCAAGAACCGGAATCAAGGACTCTATGGGTTCGGGCAGCGATGCAGGGGCTGCGCGACCTGCAGTAGATGAAGCCAAGCGACACCCAGCGGCTGTTGGCTGTTGGAACTGAAAGTCATTTCGCCATCTTGGACGGAGACTCGGATTGGATAAGCCAAGCCCAATTTGTCGCTTAGATCTCGGCCAATCAAATAGACGTCGATATCGGCCCCCGAGAATCCTCTTTCAGATATATCTCTTGGTCGAGCGGTTTTCCCGCGATCTTTATCGAGAGCGTCTTCGAGGTGATTGTAGTCGCCCAGAGATTGCAGTCACCCGTGTGCTTTGATGTCCAACTTCCTTGTACCGACTGTCCGCCAGGGCCTTGAGCACAGCCGGTAATCAACATAGCAGCAGCCAACAGGCCGAGTAGTCCCACGATCTTCATTCCCGATCCCCCAGAACGCTCCTGACGCCCTCTCTTTTTGAGTGGCGCCTGCTATCCTCTATTCGTCCGCTTTCATCGCCGCGATGAAGGCGCTTTTCGGGATTTTCCACATTCCCATACTGACGCACCTTCTTCTTGCCCTCTTTCTGCTTGTCCAGCTTGCGCTTGCTCGAGATGTCGCCACAATAGCTTTTCGAGCCCGTTCGCCCGCTTCCGCTCATAGAGGCTCTGCAAGCCCGCATATTGCGGCGTCGGCTCGCATTGCGATGCGACGTTCACCACCAGCAGCACCTTGCCGCGATAGTCGGCCAGGGCTGCCCGGCTTGCCGTCGATGCTGGTGAGCGGGATCTCGGTGGGATTGCGGCATGGGTGAAACTTCTTGAGAGCGGGTCCGCCATTGTACGCAGGACGCCGCCCATACCCATACCTCCCGGTCCCATCCCCCCTGACTCCGCCCCCGCAATCGGGTATTTTCGTGCGGAAAGTCCGCGGATTCACTTTCTTGGCCGGCGATGTCCCTATCGACAACCGAAGTGGCGCTCGAGGTGATCACGGCGAAGACGGTCCTGGCGATCATGGGTCTCGACGTCAGCCCGTCTCAGCGGGCCTATGTCGCGTCCAACTCGGTCTCGATTGCGGAAGCACACTTCAATCCCGG
>DASYDA010000098.1:0-7094 GCA_036499865.1 Dongiaceae bacterium
GAAGCGCTTCGTCGCCGCCACCATCAAATCCTACAAGGAGACCGAGGCCAATCCGCAGGCCGCGATCGATTCCATGGCGGATATCGTCGGCGGCACCATGGCGGACGATGCCGGCAAGGCCCAGGCCATGGCGGTGCTGAAAGTGACCTTGAGTGTGCTCTATTCCAAAGCCAACAAGGACCATGTGCTGGGCCAGCATGTGGCCGCCGACTGGGACGACATGCTGAGCCTGATGAAGCAGTACAACGACCTGAAGACCGACGAGCCGACCACGGCCTTCTACACCAACGAGTTCCTGCCGCAGTAACCTCGACTGCCCCTCACCCCCGGAGGCGTTTCCCGCGCCTTCGGGGTCGCCCTGTTTTCATCCGCCGTTTCTTGTGATCTGCTGAGAGCCTGATGAGCGCCGCCGTCGAAATCCGTTCCTTGAGCAAGTCCTTCGGTTCGGGCGATGCCGCCGTGCATGCCTTCGGGCCCTCGGATCTGCAGATCGAAGCCGGCGATTTCGTCTCGCTGCTCGGCCCCTCCGGCTGCGGCAAATCCACCTTGATGCTGATGATCGCCGGATTGCTGGATGCCAGTGCCGGTGAGATCCGTTTCGACGGCGTGCCGGTGACGGCGCCGCGCACGGATATCGGCATCATGTTCCAGGATAACACCCTGGTGCCCTGGCGCTCGGTGCGCGGCAATGTGGCCTTGCAGCTGGAACTCCGCGGCCTCGATCCCGTGCGTTACGCGGCGAAGATCGAGGAGATCATTCGCTCGGTGCGCCTCGGCGGCTTCGAGGACCGCTACCCCTATGAACTTTCCGGCGGCATGCAGCAGCGCGCCGCCTTCTGCCAGGCGCTGATCCATGAGCCGGACACGCTGCTGCTCGACGAACCGCTCGGCAAGCTGGATGCGATGACCCGCGAGGGCATCCGCAACGACCTTCAAGCTTTGTGGATGCGCCGCCGGCCGACCGTGGTCTTCGTCACCCACAGCATCGAGGAGGCGGTGCAGCTTTCCTCCAAGGTCTGCGTGATCACGCCCAGGCCCGGCCGTATCGACCGGGTGATCGAGATCGATCTTCCCTGGCCGCGCGACCTCGCCGTGAAGCGCTCGCCGGAATTCAACGCCTATGTCCGCGACATCCAGGAAATCTTCCATGGCTATGGCGTCCTCTGAGGAGCAGATGGCTCCGAAATCCCAAATAGCCAAGCCCGCGCAGCCTTCGCCCCTGACGCGCTGGTTCCGGCAATCCTGGCTGTTCCTGGTCTGCTTCGTCGGCTTCTTCATCGCCTGGGAGCTGGCGATCGATGTCTTCGGCATCCCGCGCTATATCCTGCCGAAGCCCTCGGAGATCGTGCATAATTCCTGGGCGGATGCGCCCAGGCTCATCTCCTATACCTTCGTGACCGCGGGAGAGACGCTGATCGGATTCGCGATCTCCATCGTGCTCGCCGTGCCGCTCGGTCTCGCCATCGCTTTTTCGGGATTCCTGCGCCGCACCGTCTATCCCTTCTTCGTCAGCCTGGAGATGACGCCGAAGATCGCCTTTGCGCCCCTGTTCATCTCCTGGCTCGGCTTCGGCCTGTTGCCCAAGGTGATCATCGTCATCCTGGTCTGCTTCTTCCCGATCGTCTTGAATGCCATCCTCGCCTTCGGTTCGCTGGGCGAGGAGCTGTTGCGTTTCTGCCGCTCGACCGGCGCCGATCCGATGCGCGTCTTCTGGAAAGTGCGCCTGCCCTCGGCGCTGCCGCAATGCTTCGTCGGCTTCAAATACGCGGCGATCAACGCGACGGTCGGTGCCACCATCGCCGAATTCATCGGCAGCGATCAGGGTCTCGGCTTCTATATTCAGATTTCGACGGGTAATATGCGGCCCGATCTCGCTTTCGCCGGCATCTTCCTGCTGACCATCCTCGGCCTACTGCTGTTCGGCCTGGTGACCTTGGCGGAACGATTGCTGATCCCTTGGCACATCTCCATCCGTCGCGTGCATTAGAAATCATGACAGAACAAAGATTCGACGCAGGCGTTCTGCGCAGCTTCGCCATCGCCGCCTTGCTGCGCGCGGGATTGCCGGAGGCGCCGGCGCGGAGCGTCGCCGAGGGATTGCTGGAGGCCGATCTCCTCGGCCACAACACCCATGGCCTGGCGTTGCTCGCCGACTATATCGAGGAGATCGACGAAGGCCGCATGGCAACGCTGGGCGGCCCGGAGGTGCTCTCCGATTTCGGCGCGGTCGCGACCTGGGATGCGCGGCGCCTGCCCGGCATCTGGACCACGGAACTCGCGATCACCGAAGCCTCGGGGCGGGCGCGGAAGCTGGGCCTGGGTGCCATCGCCTTGCGCCGCTCGCATCACATCGCCTGCCTCGCGAGCTTCCTGGAGGCGCCGGCGCGCTCGGGCCTGCTGGTGCTGGTCTTCTGCTCCGATCCCGGCGATTCGGTGGTGGCGCCCCATGGCGGCGTCACGCCGGTCCTGATGCCGGATCCCCTGGCGGCAGGGATTCCCGCCCGGCCGGATCCGATCCTCATCGATATCAGCACCTCCATCACCACCATGGCGATGAGCGGCCGCGCCCGACGCGAGGGCGCCAAGCTCCCGCATCCCTGGCTGATGGATGCGCAAGGCCGCGCGACCGACGATCCGTCGGCGCTGGGTCAAGGCACCACCATCCTGCCTTTGGGCGGGAAGGATCACGGCCATAAGGGCTTCGCCCTCGGTTTGCTGGTGGAGACCCTGACACAGGGCCTTGGCGGCTTCGGCCGCCGCGACAAGCCGACCGATTGGGGGGCTTCGGTTCTCGTATTGGCCTTCGATCCCGCGGCTTTCGGCGGTCTCAGCGCCTTCCAGGATCAGATCGATTTCATCGCCGATGCGTGCCGGCGGTCGGCACCCGTTCCCGGCGGCAAAGCCGTGCGCATGCCCGGCGAATCCGGTCTGGCGAAGAAGCGCGCGGCACTCCAGAGCGGCGTGCCCTTGCGCCCGGACCTTGCCGCGAAGCTCGCCGAACTCGCCGCGACGCTGGGCATACCGGCGCCCACGACGCGCGGTTAAGCGCCTACTCGCCGTATCGCGTGTAGTCCTTCACTTCGTAGGGGACCAGTGTGTTCTTGTCCTCGGCGAAGATCAGGCAGGGCGTGCCGGCGCTGAATTGCTGGCAGCGCTGGATGGCGCTGGCCTTCAGCGTATCGTCCGCGGGGCACTGGCCTGTAGTGCAGCCGGAATTACCCCAGATCTGGCCGTCTTTGGACATGGCGAAGAAGCCGTGCCGGCTGGGTCCCATTTGCGCGAGATAATCCTGATAGCCTTTCCAGGCCGGTGTCGTGACCTGGATCTTGGCTCCGTCCGCCTGGGCGGAGTGGCTCAGCAGGAAGCCGGGGGCGAGACCGAGGATCGCCGTTGCCAACCAGAGAAGGCGGATCTTCACGGCGCCACCTCGTAATTGACCTGGATCCGGTCGTCCTTGGCGAAGAGGACGCAGGTCTTGCCCGGGCTCGATGCCTCACATTGCTGTCGGGCGGCGCCCTGGCCGTCGAAGCTGCCTTCGCAGAGCGCGTTGCCGCAGGCCCAGCTTCCGCCGCCCTGACCGTCCTCGGTGACGAAGAAGTAGCCGTCGCCGATCCGTCCGACCTTGGTGAGATAATCCTGATAGTTCGACCACACGGTCTTGCTGACGGGGATCGCCTGGCTGGTCGCCGCAGCCGCGGCCGGAGGCGCCGCGCTGCTGTTATTCGTGCCGGCCGTATCCGGCATCTTGGCAACGGTGGTGCTGGGCGCTCCGGCCTGTTGCTGGTTTCCCGAGCTGCAGGCCGCCGTCATGGCGAGCGCGATTGCAAGGGCAGATATCCGGATGCCCGTACCGAAGGTCAAATGCATAATCGAAGTCCCCTGAACTTGGAACGTCCCTCAAAATGGAACTCGAACCGCCAATGTCCGGCGGCTCTCGAAAGTTCCCCTTTCCGCATCCGGCTTGACTTCCGGGCGAGCGGCCTACAGCTTTGCCAGGAATAACCCATCAATGCGGGCGGAGTCGAGATGGGGGAAGCATTGCCCAAAACCGAGGCTGCGCTGATCGCAACCGCCTTGGGCTTGATCGGTCGGGAAGCGTCGTTCTCGATCGAAGAACATGGCGCGGCGGCAGGGCTCGATCCGGAACGGGATGAAGCCAAGTTGGCCGCTTTGCGCGCCGAAATCGGAGCCGGCATTGACCCTTTGGGGATGGCGTTTTCCCGCATCCGTCCCGCCCGGTTGCGCCGCGCTCTCGGCGCAACCTACACGCCGCCCGAGATCGTGCGCGCCATGCTGGAGCGCGCCGCAAGCGAAGCCGGGGCCGATGCGGTCGCGCGCATTGTCGATCCGGGCGCCGGATCGGGAAGATTCCTCCTTGCCGCCGCTGAAAAATTCCCCGATGCAGCCCTGATCGGTATCGAAAGCGATCCGGTGGCGGCGCTGCTTCTGCGCGCCAATCTCGCGGCAGGCGGACTTTCCCAGCGTGCAAGGGTGATTGTCGGTGATTATCGCATCGCCGCTTTGCCGCCGCTGGATGGTCGCACGCTCTTCATCGGCAACCCGCCTTATGTGCGGCATCACGACATCGGGCCCGAATGGAAAAACTGGTTCGCCGTGGCGGCCCGCCGATACGGCGTCAAAGCCAGCCGGCTTGCGGGCCTGCATCTGCATTTCTTCCTACGCACGCTGGAATTGGCGCGGCCCGGCGACCTCGGCTGTTTCATCACCGCGGCGGAATGGCTGGACGTCAATTATGGCGCGGCTTTGCGCGCGCTGCTCGCGGGACGGCTTGGCGTGATCGCGCTCGACGTCTTCGATCCCAAGGCTCTGCCTTTCGAGGATGCGGCAACGACCGGCGTCATCACCCATTTTCGCATCGACGCGGCCGAGCAAACGGCCGGATTGCGGCTGATCGATGACGTCGCGGCGCTGGGGAGCCGCGGCGCCGGGAAGACCATCACCCGCATGGCGCTCGCTTCGTCACCACGCTGGTCGGCGCTGTTGAAGCCGCAATCCGCGCGGCCGGCGGGCTGGATCGAACTTGGCGCGATCTGCCGCGTGCATCGCGGCCAGGTGACGGGCGGCAATGCGATCTGGATCGAAGGCGTGGCGGGCCGAGAACTGCCGGAGCGGTTTCTGCATCCGACGGTCACCAAGGCGCGCGAATTGCTGCGCGCCGGAAAAGATCTGGTGAATGCGCAGGATCTGCGCCGGGTGATCGATCTTCCCCCGGATCTGGACGCGCTCGACGCGGTGGAGCGGGCGGCCGTCGCCCGGTTTCTCGATTGGGTGCGCGCCCAAGGCGGCGACGCTTCCTATATCGCCCGGCATCGCAAGCCCTGGTGGTCGGTGGGGCTCAAGCCGGTCGCGCCGATCCTCTGCACTTATATGGCACGACGACCGCCGGCTTTCCTGCGCAACCGGTGCAGCGCCCGGCACATCAACATCGCCCATGGCCTCTATCCCCGGGAGACGTTGCCGGACGCCGCACTGAATGCCTTGGCGGCCTGGCTGCGCGAAAATGTGACGCAAAGCAGCGGCCGCACTTATGCCGGCGGCCTCACCAAATTCGAGCCCAAGGAATTGGAGCGGATCGCGCTGCCGCCTTTGGGTGAGCTTGCGGCGCTGTGAGCCGCAACCGCATTCAATTCGGACTGACGCGCAGCACGGCGTCGTCGTCATTGTCGGTGGCGATATAAAGCAGGCCGTCGGGGCCTTCGGCGATGCCGCTCAGCCGCCCGTATTCGCCGTCGATCACGATATCGGTCCTGACGATCTTGTCGCCATCCATCACGGCGCGATAGAGGCGTCCCGTTTTCAGGGAGGCGAACAGCAGGTTGCCGTTCCATTGCGGAAACGTATCGCCTTTATAAAAGGCCAGATCGGATATCTCGATGTTGCTGTCATGGTCGAACTCGGCAACGGCCGCATGGTAGTTCGGGATATCGCCGCAGATGGCGGTGCCGCGACAATTAGGCCAGCCGTAATTGCCGCGTTTCTCCACGAGGTCGATCTCGTCTTGCGTATCGTAGCCCTGGTCGGTGACCCAGAGCTCGTCGCTATCCGGCCGGAAGCGTAAACCGCGCGGATTGCGGAAGCCCACGCTCCAAACCGGGGAACCGAAAAACGGGTTCCACCAGGGGATCGATCCGTCGAGTTCGATGCGCAGGATCTTGCCGCCGAGATAGCTCGGATCCTGGGCTTTGCCGGCATGGCCACCATCGCCGGTGCCGATGAAGAGATAATCGCCGTTAGGCGATATGATCAGGGGGCAGCCGTTATGGATATCGTCGCCCGGCAGATGGTCGAGCAGCACGGTCTCCTCATCGAAGTTGTGGCCATCGACGTGCAAGCGCGAAACCCGGTTGCCCGGTGTTCCGTCGGCGTTGCGGAGCGAATAGCAGATATAGAGGAAGCCGTTATCCGAGAATTCGGGATCGACGGCGATTCCCATCAACCCCGCACCGTCTTGGAGCCGCGGCTTGGGGACGCCGAAAATCCCCGTGACCGATGCTGCAGTCGGGCCCGGCTGCGGGGTGAGACGGACGATATTGCCGTTGCGCATGGTGAAATAGAGCAGGTTGTCCGGGCCGAAGGTCAGCGCCCAGAGCGGGCGGAAACCCTGCGAGATCTTCTCCACCTTGACATCGTAGGCGCCTGCCGGCGCCACCATGGCGGCGGTCGAGAGCAGTGCGGCCAGGCAGGCCGTGCGACGCCACAATCGGGCGGTCGATGCGATGGTCAGGATGGCTTCCCCCGGCGGTGCGGTCGATTGCGCGCCTCAGCGAAGATCGCCAAACCCACGCCAACCTATGATTGCCGGATGGATCGGTAAAATCAAGCGTCGCTGGTGCGCCGGGGAACCCCATCGTGGATTCGCCGGTGGATTCCCCAGTGGGATTCCCCAGTGGGATTCAGGGCGCCTTCGGTGCCACGTGCAGCACGGAATCGTTATCATTGTCGGTGGAAATATAGAGCGTGCCGTCCGGCGCCTCGGCGATGTCACGCAGCCGACCGAACTGGTCGTCGATCAGGATTTCGATCTTCGTCACCTTGTCGCCGTCAAGCACCAGGCGATAGAGCCGGCCGGCCTT
>DASYDA010000099.1:0-5967 GCA_036499865.1 Dongiaceae bacterium
CAGACTCCGTTGAGACCCATGAAGATGGCGCCATTGTAACGCCTCGGATCGACGCGCGCACGCAGAGCATTCATCGCCGGCCGAGCCAGCAGATAGCCGATGCTGGCCATCCATGAACTGCGGAACGTTTGGCGCAGATAATGGCTGTACAGCTTCACCGCGCCTTCGATGCTTTTCAGCGCCACGTTGCCGGTGAAGCCGTCGGTGACGATGACGTCCACCCTGCCGCGGGTGATGTCGTCGCCTTCGACGAAACCCACGAACTTGCCGGGCAGCGTCAATTGGCGAAGGATGCCGTGCGCCTCTTTGACGGCGTCGTGGCCTTTCAACTCTTCGGCCCCGACATTCAACAGGCCCATGGACGGCTCCCGCACGCCGAGCACGGTGCGCGCGAATACGTTGCCCATGATGGCGAACTGGACCAGGTTCTCGGCATCGCATTGCACATTGGCGCCGAGATCCAGCATCACGCTCTCGCTGCGCAGGGTCGGAAAGAAGGATGCGATCGCCGGACGGTCGATGCCCGGCATGGTCTTCAATACGAACTTGGCCATCGCCATCAACGCGCCGGTATTGCCGGCCGAGACGACGGCATCCGCTTCGCCGGAATGCACCGCATCGATCGCCAGACGCATGGAGCTGCCGCGGCCCGAACGCAGCGCCTGGCTCGGCTTGTCTTCCATGGTAACCACGGAGACCGTATGCCGGAGCGTGCTGACCTTTTTGAGGTCAGGCAGCGAATCCAACAGCGGCCGGATCTGGCCCTCGTCTCCGAAGAAGAGAAAGCGCGACTGGGGAAAGCGGCGCCGCGCGATATCCGCGCCGCGCACCACCATCTCGGGCGCGTTGTCGCCGCCCATCGCATCCAAGGATATAGCCAGGCTGGCGCTCAAGAGCTTTCACTCCTTCCTGGCAGCACTGTAGCAGTTGCGGTCAGGCCGCACTCGCCTCGGAGCTTACGATGACTTCCCGCTCGTCATAGTGACCGCAGGAAGCGCAAACGTGATGCGGGCGCTTCAACTCGCCGCAATTCGGGCACTCCATGGCCGCCACGACCTTCAGGGCGTGGTGGCTGCGCCGCATGTCGCGCCGCGACTTGGAGACCTTTTTCTTAGGAACTGCCATGATTCTACTCGCACAAAAGAAAAGGCAGCCACGGCTGCCACGGAATTGCGGGTTATTAGCCAAAATCCCGGGCTGTGGCAAGCTAAACGCGCAAACCCATATTACAGAGCCGCCGAACCGCCAGTATTATTTCTTGAGAATTAAGAATGGGTTAGCGGGTTTTATCGGGTTTGCTTCCGGATCGGCCTCAGCGGCGAATTCGACAGGCAGCTCCGCCCCGGGCGCCCGCGGATAGGGATCGAGCGCCAAAGAGAGCTGCTGAGCCGCCAATTCGCCCAGGTCGATATGGCCGTTTTTGATCGGCTCGGGCGGATCCTCAGCGTCCAGATCGAAATCCGCCTCCTCTTCAGGGCCGGGGTCCCGGTCCGAGAAATCGACCGCAAAGGTCTCCCGGATCTGCGCCGGTACGGGAGCAAGGGTCACGACGCAGGATTGCACGATTTCGGCCTCGATCGAGCCACGGACATGAATAACGCCGTTACCGGCTCGGTTCAGGTTGAAACTGGCTTCCAGACGGTCGATGGCGGGCAGTTCGAAACGCGCAGCCAAGGCCGCCCGCTCCTCCCCATTGGCCGATATCTGGCGCTCGACAGCACGTGCGCCGACGCTGTCGGCCTCGATGAATCGGGAGAATTCCTGGGAATCAGAATGCCGTCGCGGCATTTCTCAGTAATCCAGACGATCCGGCTCGATGACGGGAAAATGCACCACGCCACGCATCAGCTGGTCCACGGGCTGCGCCGCCAGTTCCGCATTTCCCGCCCGAAGATATTCCGCCATCCGCTTCAGCGATTCGTCGAGCGGCTCGGTGGTGCCGAACAGGTTGCGCTTCAGCGCCAATTCCAATGCGTTTGGAGCGCTGGACAGGCCTTCCTTGTAGGCGAGGAAACGGCCGTTCATGGCCTCGGTCATGAACTTGATGCGCCGGCCGACGCCAAGGTCCTGGGCGCCCAGTTCCCGCACCGAAGCGTCGAAATCGGCAAACATCACGTCATAAACCATCTGGGCTACCGCCGCCGCCTTCTCTCCCTGGCCCTTCAGCCGATTGAACAGAAGAAAGGCGTGCAAAGCGACCATTTCGAATCGGCCATCCACCGTATCCGGAACTCCGCAAAGCTGGAAGAATTCGGGCCGGCGGGCCTGGGCTGCAAGAGTGGCGTAAAGCCGTTGTGCGACGATCTCCCGCCGATCGGGACCGCTGAGGACCCGATCCAGAAGCTTAGTCATGACACTCATGATCAGCCATCCTTGTTACGCCATTCACAGACTCGTCACGAGACCCGCCGCCCTGGTCTACCCGTTATACCTCATCTTGACACCCTGGGGGGTGGGTGCAATCTTCGCTCCGCCGGGACTATTCGAGCCTAGGCCCCCGAAATTATGATTCGCAAGGTTATGATTCGCAAGGATTCCAGCCCCGATGGGCGGTTGCGCCGCAGGTGGCGCCCCGGCGGAACGAACGCGGTTAAATGCAAAAGGTTGCTGAGCGCAAGCCTGCGTTCGATGTGCCTCATCGGCGGGTCGATCCTCAGCCTTTCCGCCTGTTCGCCGAATATTCAGCAAGAGGGCAATGTCCCGGACCCGGATCAGGTTGTGCAAATCAACCCCGGAGTCGATGACAAGAACCGGGTGGTGCAATTGTTGGGATCGCCCTCCGCGATGTCCACCTTCGAAGATCATACTTGGTATTACATTTCGCGCCGGACCGAGCAGATCGCCTTCCTGGAGCCGTCGGTCACGGAGCAGGAAGTCCTCGCGATCAATTTCAATCCGAACAATATCGTCGACAACATGAAGGTCTACGGCCTCGAGGACGGCCGCATGGTGCTGGCGATTCCGCGGGTCACCCCGACCCATGGCAACGATCTGACGATCATGCAGCAGCTCCTCGGCAATCTCGGCCGCTTTAACGCCGGCGACAAGAAATCCTCGCCGTAAGCGCAGCCGTCGTCGAAACCTGAAAGAAAAACCCCGGCGGATCGCTCCGCCGGGGTTTTTTATTGGGCCGAAGCTCCGGATCAGCCGGCGGCGATATGCGCCAAGGCCGCCAACAGCAGCAGAGCCACGATGTTGGTGATCTTGATCATCGGGTTGACCGCGGGACCCGCCGTGTCCTTGTAGGGATCGCCGACAGTGTCGCCGGTCACCGCCGCCTTATGGGCGTCGGAGCCTTTGCCGCCGTGATGGCCGTCCTCGATGTACTTCTTGGCATTGTCCCAGGCGCCGCCACCGGAGGTCATCTGGATGGCGACGAAGAGACCGGTGACGATGGTGCCGAGCAGCATGGCGCCGAGCGCGGTGAAGCCCTCGGCCTGCCCCGCGACTGCGTAGATCACGAAGTAGAGCACGATCGGTGCGAGCACCGGCAGCAGCGACGGAACGATCATCTCCTTGATCGCCGCGGAGGTGAGCATCGCAACCGCACGGCCGTATTCCGGCTTCGCGGTGCCTTCCATGATGCCCTTGATCTCCTTGAACTGGCGGCGAACTTCGACCACCACGGAACCGGCCGCGCGACCGACCGCCATCATGCCCATGGCGCCGAACAGGAACGGCAACGCGCCGCCGATGAAGAGACCGATCACGACATAGGGATTGTTGAGCTGGAAGGAGATCGAGCCGGTGAGATCCGGGAAGTAGTGCTTGAGGTCCTCGGTGTAGGCCGCGAACAGCACCAGCGCCGCAAGCGCCGCCGAGCCGATGGCATAGCCCTTGGTGACGGCTTTGGTTGTGTTGCCGACGGCATCCAGCGCATCGGTGACCTTGCGCACTTCCGGCGGCAGGCCCGACATCTCGGCGATGCCGCCGGCATTGTCGGTCACCGGACCATAGGCGTCGAGCGCCACGACGATGCCCGCCAGCGAGAGCATGGCGGTCGCCGAGATGGCGATGCCGTAGAGGCCGGCAAGGCTGTAGGAGATTATGATCGCCGCGCAGATCACGATCACCGGCAGCGCCGTGGCTTCCATCGAAACCGCGAGACCCTGGATGATGTTGGTGCCATGGCCCGTGGTCGAGGCCTGGGCGATGCTGCGCACCGGGCGGTAGGAAGTCGAGGTGTAATACTCCGTGATCCAGACCAGCAGACCGGTCACGGCAAGGCCGACCACCGCGCACCAGAACAGATTCGTGCCGGTGACGGTTACGGCGGAGCCAGTGAAGGTCGTGCCGAAGCCGAGCACGTACTGCGTGAACACCGCGATGAGGATGATGGAGATGACGCCGGCAGCGATCAGGCCCTTATAGAGCGCGCCCATGATGTTCTGGCTGGCGCCCAGGCGGATGAAGAACATGCCGATGACCGAACTCACCACGCCTACGCCGCAGATCAGCAGCGGAAAGAGCATCAACTGCTCCTGCTGCGCCGGATCGGCGAAGAAGATCGATCCCAGCAGCATGGTCGCGACAACAGTCACGGCGAAGGTTTCGAACAGATCGGCCGCCATGCCGGCGCAGTCGCCGACATTGTCGCCAACATTGTCGGCGATCACCGCCGGGTTGCGGGGATCATCTTCCGGAATGCCGGCTTCGACCTTGCCGACGAGATCGGCGCCGACATCGGCGCCCTTGGTGAAGATGCCACCGCCCAGACGGGCGAAGATCGAAATCAGCGAGGCGCCGAAGGAGAGACCGACCAGCGCTTCCAGCATCGGGCGCATCTCGATGCCCGAGGAACGCAGGAACATGTAATAGCCAGCAACGCCGAGCAGACCCAGGCCGACCACCAGCATACCGGTGATTCCGCCGGACTTGGCGGCGATCGCCAGCGCCTGCGACATGCCCTGCCGAGCCGCTTCCGCGGTCCGGACATTGGCGCGAACCGAGACGTTCATGCCGATATAGCCGGTGATGCCGGAAAGAATCGCGCCGAGCACGAAGCCGACGGCGGAGTAAGCGGTGAGCGTGAATGCAAGGATGACGGCGACCACGATGCCGACGATGGCGATCGTCGTGTATTGCTTGTTGAGATAGGCCTTGGCGCCTTCCTGAATTGCCGCCGCGATCTCCTGCATGCGGGCGTTTCCTGCGGAGGCGGCCAGGACTGAGCGAGTCGCCCAGATTCCATAGAGCAAGGCCAGGATGCCGGCTGCGATCACCAGCCAATACAACATCGGATTCATCGTCTAATCCCTTTTACCGATTGAATAATTTTGGTCCCTAGCGTCGGCGATCCACAAGCGGAGGCGCCCCCTCGACGCAAAGTCGGCGGAACATACTGAAATCATTACAGACATGCAACGACGGGCAAGCCCGGGATAGCGCCGAAAAGCTTGTGAAAACCGCAATTCACACCGGGAATAGAAGAATTGCGGAAGCTAATAATAGAACGGCGAAAATCAGATTCATCGCCCGGTTGGCCGAGGGGCTGCGGCAGAGGCGTGCCAACCAGGCGCCGCCGGCAAGCCACGCCGCATCCACCACCCCGACGATGCCGGTCAAGACGGAGATCTTCAAAACGGCATCCATGACCGGGCCTTCCGCGACGAGACCGTGGCCGGAAAACAGGGCCGCCATCGCGATATAGCCCTTGGGGTTGAACAGCGAGAGCAGGAAACCGCCGGCAAAGGACGGCGGTCGCCCGGCTTTGCCGCGTTCCTTGGGCGGCGGCGCCGTGGCGATGCGATAGGTGAGATAGATGAAATAGGCCCCGGCGAAAATGGCGATGACGGGTGCCACGCCGGGAAGCCCGAGCAGGATGCCGATCATGCCGGTCGCGACCACGATCATCACCACCAGGACGCCGGCGAAAAGGCCCAGCGTGAAGCCGAGACTGAGTCGCGGACCGAAAGCCGCGCTGGCCGCCGCGAGGCTCAGCGTCGCGGGGCCGGGACTGCCCGTAAG
>DASYDA010000100.1:0-3088 GCA_036499865.1 Dongiaceae bacterium
ATCGTTCTCGATCGCCTGCCGCGCCGCCTCTTCCGGCGTCTGGAACAAAGGCCCGATATCGACATCGAAGCCGATATCGGCGAAGGCGGTGGCGATGATCTTGGCGCCGCGGTCATGGCCGTCCTGGCCGAGCTTCACCACCAGGAGACGCGGCCGGCGGCCCTCGTCCCGGGCGAAATCCTGCACCTTGCGCTGGATCATCTGGAAATCCGGGTCGTCGCGATAGGCCGCGCCGTAAACGCCCGCCACCGAGCGGATCTCCGCCTTGTGCCGGCCAAAGACCTGTTCCAGAGCCGAAGAGACCTCACCCAGGGTGGCCCGCGCGCGCATCGCGGCGACACTCAACTCAAGAAGGTTGCCCTGGTTCCCCAGCGCGGCCTTCGAAAGCGCAGCCAAGGCGCTGGTGACGGCGGCCGAGTCCCGGGTGGCTTTCACATGATTGAGACGTGAAATCTGACTTTCGCGCACCTTGCTGTTATCGACATCGAGGATGTCGATTTCGGCCTGGTCGGTGGTCCGGTATTTGTTGACGCCGACGATCACAGCCTCGCCGCGATCGACCCGGGCCTGGTGCCGCGCCGCCGCTTCTTCGATCCTGAGCTTGGGCATGCCGCTTTCGACGGCCTTGGTCATGCCGCCCAGCTTCTCGACCTCGGCGATCAGCTTTTCCGCGGCGGTGACGAGACTCGCGGTCAAGCTCTCGACGTAATAGCTGCCGCCCAGCGGATCGACCACATGGGGGATGCCGGTCTCCTCCTGGATGACGAGTTGGGTCGCCCGCGCGATCGCGGCGGAAGCCGGCGTCGGCAAGGCCATCGCCTCGTCGAAGGAATTGGTGTGCAAAGATTGCGTTCCGCCCAACACCGCCGCCAGCGCTTCGATGGTGGTGCGGACCACGTTGTTATAGGGGTCTTGCTCGGTCAGGGAGACGCCGGAGGTCTGGCAATGGGTGCGCAAGGCCAGCGATTGCGGGTCCTTGGGGTCGAACTCTTTCATCAGCTTCGCCCAGAGGAAGCGCGCCGCGCGCAGCTTCGCGACTTCCATGAAGAAGTTCATGCCGATGGCGAAGAAGAAGGAAAGCCGCGGCGCGAATTGGTCGACCTGCAGACCCTTGGAGAGCGCGGCGCGCACGTAATCGAGTCCGTCGGCCAATGTGAAGGCGAGCTCCTGCACGGCGGTCGCGCCGGCCTCCTGCATGTGATAGCCGGAGATCGAGATCGAATTGAACTTCGGCATGTGCTTTGCCGTGTATTCGATGATATCGGCGACGATGCGCATGGAGGCGGCGGGCGGATAGATATAGGTGTTCCGCACCATGAATTCTTTGAGGATGTCGTTCTGGATGGTGCCGGAGAGCTTCTCCTTCGGCACGCCTTGTTCCTCGCCGGCGACGATGAAGCTTGCCAGCACCGGCAGCACCGCGCCATTCATGGTCATCGAGACCGACATCTTGTCCAAGGGAATGCCGTCGAACAGGATCTTCATGTCCTCGACGGAATCGATGGCGACCCCCGCCTTGCCGACGTCGCCCACCACGCGCTCGTGATCGGAGTCATAGCCGCGATGGGTGGCGAGATCGAAAGCGACCGAGAGGCCCATCTGCCCGCGCTTCAGGTTCTCGCGGTAGAAGGCGTTGGAATCCTCGGCCGTGGAGAAGCCGGCATATTGCCGGATGGTCCAGGGCCGGTTGGCATACATGGTGGCGCGTGGACCGCGGGTGTAAGGCGGGAGGCCGGGCAGGGTGCCGGTGCTTTCCAGGCCTTCGAGATCGGCCTCGGTATAAAGCGGCTTCACCCGGATGCCTTCCGGCGTCTCCCAGTCGAGCCCGGAGGGTGCCGCACCCTTCAGCTCGGCGGATGCCAGCTTCGCCCAGTCCTCGAATGTCCGCTTCGGAAAGTCCGCCATGCCCTCGCTTTCGCCCAGCACGCGGCCCGCCGCGCCGCAAAAATGAACGATAACAGAGGGCTGGCGGAAAAGTCCAGGAAGGCGGATTAGGTCTTAAAGCCGACTTTTGTTCGAAATAGCGCTTTGGATTCAGTCATGAGCCTATACCGGCGGCCCGAAGGTGATCCGCCGGATCTCCGGCCGATAGGCCTGGGCCTGCTGGTTGCGGAACTCGGTCCTGAAGGCGCGCGGGGTCTGGGCGAATTGCTGGCGGAAGGCGCGAGAGAAGACGGAGGGGTAAGAGAAGCCGCAGGCGGTCGCCACGTCCTTGATGCTGAATTCCTCGTAGAACAGGAAATTGCGGGCGGCCTGCAGGCGGATGCGGAGATAAAGCCGCATCGGTGTTTCGTTGAAGCGGCGCAAGCATTCCCGGGCGACGGTGCGCGCCGAGACATCGAGCTCATCGGCGATCGCCTCGAGCGACAGCGGGAAATCGAGATTGCCCTCCATCAACGCCACAATGCGGTCGGAGAGCGCCTGCGCCTCCGGCTTCTTGCCGGCGCCGAGACGCTGTGGCGTCGCGGCGGCGCGCGGCGTGTGAACCAGGGCGTTGGCCACCTCATTGGCCAACGCCTGGCCATAGTGTCGCGCGACCAGATCCAGCATCAGGTCCAAGGCGGCGATACCGCCTGCCGAAAAGACGCGCTGGCCGTCGATCAGATAGATCTGGTCGCGGATGACGGCCTTGGGGAACCGTTCCTGAAAGGTCGGCGCGGCTTCCCAATGCAGCACCGCATTGCGTTCGCCCACCAATCCTGCTTGGGCGAGGGCGAAGGCGCCGGTATCGATGGCGCCCACCGTGGCGCCGTAGCGGATCGCGCTGCGAAGTGAGGCGAGCAGCGCCGCCGAATTGCGCTGGGTCGGCAGATTGCCCTCGAAGACCAGGTAATAAGCGGCCGGCGGCATGGATTTCAAATCGCCGTCAGCCGACATCCACATGCCGTTGCTGGCGCGCACCGGCTGTCCGGTCTCCGAGACGAAGCGCCAGCGGAAGAGGTCACGGCCGCGATTCTGGTTGGCGATGCGCAGGGCCTCGCTGGCGAGGATCAGCGCGTTCATCGGGAATTCCGGCTGCAGGATGAAATTGAAGGCGGGGATCGCGCCGCTTTGCGCCGGCTCCGGCGTCGCGGCTGCGGATTTCCGT
>DASYDA010000101.1:0-3978 GCA_036499865.1 Dongiaceae bacterium
AGGTGATCCGCATGGCGGCACTCGCGGTTTTGGTGGCGGGCGGCATGGCGATCTATCTCGTCTTCGTCATCGCCACCGGCGCCATCCCGTATCGCGATCTACTGCAGGTTCTGCGCCGAGGTTGACCAAGGGCGCTGATCAATTTTCCTTCGCGCTGGTCAGTCGCGCGGAACTGTGACAACGTCTCTCCGTTGCGTCTACTTGATCGCCGTGACAGGAGAGCTCGATGTCATCGAAGCCGAGATCAAAGACCAAAGCAAAAACCGCCCGAAAAAATACGAAGACCGCCCGCGGCAAGAAAATTGCCGCGAAGGCGAAATCCCGCGTGAAGGCGAAAACGGCCAAGCGCCCCGCAGCTTCCAAAGGTACAGCCTTCAAAGGCTCAGCCTTCAAGGGTTCAGCCTTCAAGGGTTCAGTCTCCAAGGGTGCGTCCGCCGCCAAGCGGGCAGCCCCCAAGCGGAAGATATCGGCGAAGCCGAAGGCGGCGATGAAGCGCCCGGCGTCGAGCACAAGGGCGAAGCCGTCGCCGGTTCCCGCCGGTTACAACAGTGTGACGGCTTATCTGATCGTGCAGGACGCCTCGGCAGCCATCGTTTATTACGAGCAAGTCTTCGGCGCCAAGGAAGAACTCCGTATGCCGGCGCCGGGCGGCAAGGTCGGCCATTGCGAGATGAAGATCGGCGATTCGAAAATCATGCTGGCCGACGAGTTTCCAGGCATGAATGCGGTCGGTCCAAAAACCATGGGTGGGTCGCCGATCACCATCATGGTCTATGTGACGGACGTGGATGACGTGGTCGAACGCGCCGTGGCGCATGGCGGCAGGATCATTCGCCCCGTGAAGGACCAGTTCTACGGTGATCGATCAGGCGCCATCGAAGACCCGCAGGGCCATATCTGGCATGTGGCGACCCATGTCGAGGACGTCTCGATGAAGGAATTGCAGCGCCGTTCCGAGGCGGCCATGGCGTCGATGCCGGAAGGTTCCAGGGCCGAGCAGCCCGAACCCGAGCAGTTGGGCATCGATCTGGAGACCGCCGAGCAGTCGGCGGAAGCCAGCCCTTCCTAGACGACGCGGTTCGGCAGCGGCTTTCCAGCGAAGAAGGCGTCGAGGTTATCCAGCGCCTTGAAGCCCATGGCGTTGCGGGTTTCAACCGTGGCGCTGCCGAGATGCGGCAATAGGAAAACGTTCTGCATCTCGCGATAACCCGGGTTGAGATTAGGCTCGTTCTCGAAGACATCGAGTCCCGCCGCGAACAGCTTGCCTGATTTCAAGGCGGCGATCAGCGCCGCGTCGTCGATCAGCGGCCCCCGCGCGGTATTCACGACGACGGCGCCGTCCGGCAGCTTGGCGATCCGGTTCGCGTTCAGCCAGTGATAGGTCTCAGCTCCCCCGGGTGCATTGACCGACAGGAAATCGCAATGCGCCAGCATGTCCTCGGGATTGGCGTGGAAGGTGGCGCCTTGTTCCAGATCGGCGTTCAGCCGGCGCCGGTTGGAATAGTGGATTTTCATGTCGAAGGCGCGGGCGCGCTTCGCGACCGCCTGGCCGATCCGGCCCATGCCGAATATGCCGAGCCGCTTGCCGGTCATATGCACGCCCAGCATGTAGGTGGTGGACCAGGACTTCCAGGTGGCATCGCGCACCGCGCGCTCACCCTCATAGGCGCGCCGAGCCGCGCCCAGCATCAGCAGCAACGCGATATCCGCGGTGGCGTCGGTCAGCACGTCGGGGGTGTTGGAAAGCGGTAGGCCGCGCTTCTTGCAGGCTTCTAGATCGACGTGCTCGTAGCCGACCGAAAAGGTGGCGATCATTTTCACCGAAGCCGGCAGGCGCTCGATCAGCGCGGCATTGACCTTGTCCGCCGGGGTGACGAGAAGCGCATCGCGATCCGCCGCCTTGGCGATGATCTCATCCGGGGACATGACCTTGTCGTCTGGATTGGTGATTGCATCATAGCTGGAAATCAACCGTTCCGTTACGGCGGGTGGCAGACGACGTGTCACGAGAAGTTTCGGTTTCTTGCTCATAGCTCACCCCATTGATGGGTCCCGGAAGACCCGCGCCGCGGAAATCGCCGCTATCTTGCGGTTTCGCTTCTTGCGATACTGCCTCAGAGCGGCTTCAATTGGCACGCTAACGACAGAGAGGCATAATGATTGGGTTGCGATTTTTGCGCTATTTTCAAGGTTTGGCCGGCCGGTTCCTGGTCGCGCTGATCTGTCTTGCGCCGATGGCCGCATCGGCCGCCGATCTCGTGCCGCATCATGCCACCTATGTCATCAGCCTGGCGCCGGATAATAAAAACGCGGATATCGGCAGCGTCGAAGGGCTTCTGGCATTCGATCTTAAGGACACATGCGACGGCTGGGCGATGGATCTCAAGATGCGGGTGATCATGACCGGCGATGACGGCCAGAGCCACAGCATGAACATTTCCCAGGTGACCTGGGAATCCAAGGACGGCTCCTCCTATCGTTTCCTGATGAAGAACGGCGACGACAACGGTCAGCCGGATCAGATTCGCGGCGAAGCCAAGTCGAATCCCGGCGTCGGTGCCGCTTCGGTGACGACGGATCTGCCCACCAAGGCGGAAGCGAAGCTGCCGGACCATACCTTGTTCCCCATGGCCCATACCCGCATCCTGCTCGACCAGGCCGCCAAGGGAGAAAGCACCCTCTCAGCCGAGGTATTCGACGGGACCACGCCCACCGAGGCGATGCAGGAAAGCGCGCTGATCGGTCCTGGCGAGAAGAGCTGGGCCGGGCTGCCGCAAAAAATCACCGCGCTCGCCGGGTTGACTTCCTACCCGGTCGGTCTCGCGTTCTATTTCGGCGACAAGACCGATTCGACGCCGGACATCGAGCAATTCATGCGGATCTACGAAAACGGTGTGGCCGGTGAAATCGGCTTCGATCTCGGCGGAGTCAGCCTGCGCGCGACCCTGGATCAGTTGCAGATCACCAAGGATCCCGGCTGCTGATCAGCCTTTCCGTCAGCTTTTGAGGCTGCGGCCTTTGACGATGGCGTTGCCGCCCATCTTGCGGCGCACCTCGTCCATGGCGAGTTCGATCTTGCGCCGGCGGGCGGCGTCGGGATCGCCGAGGTCGAGCGGATCCGCCTCGACTGGATCATGAAAATCATTGGCGCCGACGCCGATCAGGCGAAACCAGTCGCCCTTGGCTTCCTTCCGCAACAGCGCCGAACCCGCCCGGAACAGCGATTCCGCAAGCTGGGTCGGGGCGGCGAGCCGGACTTGCCGGGAAATCAGCCGGAAACCGGCGGTCTTCAGCTTCAAATGGACGACTTGGCCCGCGAGTTCGGCCCGCTTCAACCGCGACGAGACCTTTTCGCAGAGCGGCCAGAGCTCCTTCAACAGCAATTCGGGATCGGCGATGTCGGTCTCGAAAGTGGTTTCCGCGGAAATGCTTTTCGTTTCTCCATCGGTTTCGACGAGACGCCGGTCCTCGCCGCGGGAGAGGTGGAAGAGATGCGCGCCCATCTTGCCGTAGCGCTTCACCAGATCGGCCTCGGCCATGGTCTGGAGCTGGCCGATCGTGGCGATACCGTCCTGTTCCAGGCGCTCGCGCATCACCTTGCCGACGCCCCAGATCAGCGATACCGGTTTCGAGGCCAGGAATTCCCGGGTCTCCGCGCGGCCGATCACCGTCAATCCGCGCGGCTTGTCGAGATCGGAGGCGATCTTGGCCAGAAACTTGTTATGGCTGAGCCCGATCGAGACGGTGATCCCGATTTCGCGCTCGATCCGCAAGGCGAGGCCGTTCAAGGCGCGGGCCGGGCTCATGCGGTGCAGCTTTTCCGTGCCGGAAAGGTCGAGGAAGGCCTCATCGATTGAAACCGGTTCCACCAGGGGTGTCAGCTCCAGCATCAGGCGGCGGACCGCTTCGCCGGCCTCCCGGTATTTCGCCATATTGGGCGGAATCACCACGGCTTCGGGGCAGAGCTTCCGCGCCTTG
>DASYDA010000102.1:0-8231 GCA_036499865.1 Dongiaceae bacterium
GCATCTCTATGAGCATTCGCTGCGTCTGTTCGAGGGCCTTTCTCAGGACCTGAACTACAACGTGATGTTCAGCCAGCGCGGCGTGATGAATCTCGCCCATACCCAGCACGACATGCAGGCGCTGCGTCGGCGGGTTTACGCGATCCAGATGAACGGGATCGATTCCGAGATCCTGACACCCGAACAGATCAAGCAGATCGAGCCGATGCTGGATTGCTCGCCGACCGCGCGCTATCCGATCTTGGGCTCCAGCCTGCAGCGCCGCGGCGGCGTGGCCCGGCATGACGCCGTCGCCTGGGGTCTTGCCCGCAAGAGTGACGAGCGTGGCGTTGACATCATCCAGAACTGCGAGGTCAGCGGCTTTCGCATCGTCAACGGCGTGGTCAAGGGCGTCGAGACCACCCGCGGTTTCATCGGCGCGAAGAAGATAGGCATCGTCGTCGCCGGTCATTCCGGCGTGCTCGCCGGGATGGCCGGCTTCCGCCTGCCGGTCGAGAGCCATCCGCTGCAGGCGCTGGTTTCCGAGCCGATCAAGCCGATCCTGAACACCGTCGTCATGTCGCCCCAAGTCCATGTCTATGTGAGCCAATCGGACAAGGGCGAGTTGGTCCTGGGCGCCGGCATCGATGCCTTCAACTCTTACGCCCAGACCGGCAGCCCGCCGGTGATCGAAAACCAGCTCAACGCCTTGACCGATCTCTTTCCAGCGTTCGGCCGGTTGCGGATGCTGCGGCAATGGGGCGGCATCGTCGATACCTGCCCGGATGCCAGCCCGATCATCGGCAAGACACCGGTCGAGAACCTATTCATCAATTGCGGATGGGGCACCGGCGGCTTCAAGGCGACGCCCGGCTCCGGCAATGTCTTCGCTCATACGCTCGCCAAAGGCGAGCCGCATCCTCTCGCCCTCCCCTTCGCGCTCGAACGGTTCACCACCGGCTATCTGATCGACGAGCACGGCGCCGCCGGCGTGGCGCACTGATTTCGAAAGGTCGCAACGATGTTTCTCATCCATTGTCCCTATTGCGGGCCACGCGACGAGCATGAATTCGGCTACGGGCATGAGGCGCATATCGCTCGCCCGACGCTCGATCAGCAGAACACCATGACCGACGCGGAATGGGCCGATTACCTATTCATGCGCACCAATCCCAAGGGTGTCCATTTCGAGCGCTGGGTGCACGCCAAAGGCTGCCGACGCTGGTTCAACATGGCCCGCCACACCGTGACCCATGAAATCCTGGCGGTCTACAAGATGGGCGAGCCAAAACCGGACATTCCGAACATTCAGGCGGGGACGAAGCCGCGATGAGCGACCAGAACAACCGTCTCGCTTCCGGCGGCCGCATCGATCGTTCGCGGCCGGTCAAATTCACCTTCGACGGCAAGAGCTATGAAGGTTTCGCCGGCGATACCCTGGCTTCGGCCTTGCTCGCCAATGGCGTCCATCTGGTCGGCCGCAGTTTCAAGTATCATCGGCCGCGCGGCATCGTCACCGCAGGCCCCGAAGAACCGAATGCGCTGATCCAGCTTGGTCTCGGCGAACGCACCGAGCCCAATACTCGGGCTACCCAGATCGAAATCCATGACGGGCTGACATCGGAAAGCCAGAACCGATGGCCGTCCCTCGCTTTCGACGTGGGCGCCATCAACAGCCTGATCCAGCGCTTCATTCCTGCCGGTTTCTACTACAAGACCTTCATGTGGCCGGCAAAGGCCTGGCTATTCTACGAGAAATTCATCCGCAAGGCGGCCGGTCTCGGCAAGGGCGCCACCGAAACCGATCCCGACCGCTACGACAAGCTCTATGCGCATTGCGATGTGCTGGTGATCGGCGCCGGCCCGACCGGCATCGCCGCGGCCCTGGCCGCCGGACGCACCGGTGCCCGTGTGATGCTGGTCGATGAGCAGACGGAAATCGGCGGATCGCTGTTGAGCGAGGCAAGCCACAGGATCGGCGAGCAGAACGTCGCCGAGTGGATCGCCGGCGCCGCCAAGGAACTGACTTCCTTCGCCGAGACCCGCGTGCTGACGCGCACCACCGCCTTCGCCTATTACGACCACAATTCCGTCAGCCTGATCGAGCGCGTGACCGATCATCTCGGAATCACGAAAGACAAGCCGCGGCAGCGTTTGTGGCGCATCCGCGCCAAGAAGATCATCCTCGCGACCGGCTCCATCGAGCGCCCGTTGGTCTATCTCGACAACGACCGCCCAGGCTGCATGACCGCCTCGGCGGTGCGCACCTATGTGAATCGCTATGGCGTGATGCCCGGCCGCCGCGTCGTGCTGATGACGAACAACGACACCGCCTATCGCGCGGCGATCGACCTCGCCAATGCCGGCGTCACGGTGGTGGCTGTGGTCGATCTCCGCGCCGATCCGCAGGGCGATCTTGCCAAGGCCGCCCGCGCCAAGGGCGTCGAGATTCTCGCCGGCCAGGCGATCGTCAAAGTGCACGGTGCCCATGCCGTCAAAGAAGTCGAGGTGATGTCGCTCTCCGGCGATGGCAAATCCGTTGCCGGTTCGGCGCGGCGCATATCCTGCGATGTCATCGCCTCATCCGGCGGCTGGCAGCCGACCGTGCATCTCCATTCGCAGACGCGCTCGAAGGTGAAATGGGACGAGGCGATCCAGGCCTTCGTGCCCGGCGACAAGATTCCCGGCCAGGACTTCGTCTCCGCCGGCAGCGCGCATGGCGTCTTCGGTCTCGGTGCCTGCCTTGCCGAAGGCCATGAAGCCGGCGCCGCCGCGGCGCGTGCGAGCGGCCATGATGCGAATAACGGCTCAGCGCCGACCGCCGAATCTGAAGCGACCGAGCAGCCGCTGCGTCCGCTTTGGATCGTGCCGACCGAGAAACCGGTGGGCCAAGGCGGAAAGCATTTCATCGACTATCAGAACGATGTCACCGCTGCCGACGTGATGCTGGCGCATCGGGAAGGCTATCGCTCGGTCGAGCATCTGAAGCGCTACACCACCATGGGCATGGCGACCGACCAGGGCAAGACCAGCAATGTGAACGCGCTGGCGATCATGGCGGGCCTGCGCGGCGTCGGCATCGCCGATGTTGGCGTCACCACTTTCCGACCGCCCTATACGCCGGTGACGCTCGGCGCTTTCGCGGGGCGCGACAAGGTCGATTTCCTCGATCCCATCCGCAAGACGTCGATCCATCAATGGCATGAGGATCACGGCGCCAAGTTCGAGCCGGTCGCCCAATGGTTGCGCGCCTGGTACTACCCGAAGCCCAGCGAAACCATGCATGACGCGGTCAATCGCGAAGTGAAAGCGGCACGCCAAGACGTCGGCATCATGGATGCCTCGACGCTGGGCAAGATCGACGTCCAGGGATCCGATGCCGCCTGGTTCCTGAACATGGTCTACACCAATGCCTGGTCGAAGCTGGAGCCGGGCAAATGCCGCTATGGCTTCATGTGCGGCGAAGACGGCATGGTCTTCGATGACGGCGTCACCAGCCGCATCTCCGAGAACCATTTCCACATGACCACCACCACCGGCGGCGCTCCACGCGTGCTCGCCTGGCTGGAGGAATGGCATCAATGCGAATGGCCGGAGAAGAAAGTCTATTTCACCTCGGTCACCGAGCAATGGACGGTGATCGGCTTGACCGGTCCCTCCGCCCGCAAGGTGCTGGAGAAGGTGCTGACCGGCGTGCCGCTGGATGACAAGGGTTTCCCCTTCATGTCGTTCCGCGACGGCGAAATCGCCGGCGTGCCGGTGAAGGTCTACCGCATCAGCTTCACCGGAGAACTCAGCTTCGAGGTCAACGTGGCGCCCTCCTACGGGCTCCATGTCTGGCGCGCGCTGATGCAGGCGGGCGAGGAATTCGGCATCACTCCTTACGGCACCGAAGCCATGCATGTGCTCCGCGCCGAGAAGGGCTTCATCATCGTCGGCCAGGACACCGATGGCACGGTGACGCCGCAGGATCTCGGCATGGACTGGATCGTCTCCAAGCAGAAGCCGGACTTCATCGGGCGGCGCTCCATGCTGCGCTCCGACACCAAGCGTCCCGACCGCAAGCATCTCGTCGGCCTGCTCACCGAAGACCCGAAGGAAACCGTGCCGGACGGGGCGCAGATCGTCGAGCATCTCAAGGACAAGCCCCCGATGACCATGCTCGGCCACGTGACGTCGAGCTATTGGAGCCCGAATCTCGATCGCTCAATCGCCATGGCCCTGGTGAAGAACGGCCGCAATCGCATGGGCCAGACGCTCTATGCATGCTTTGAGGACAAGCGGATACCGATGAAGGTCACCGAGCCGAAATTCTACGACCCGGAAGGAGCGCGCCTCAATGGTTGAAGTCTATCACCGGCGCAGCGCCCTCTCCCATTTCGGCCTGAAGGCACTGGCCTCTCAGCACAGCGACGCCAAAGCCGGTATCGTGCTGAGCGAGATCGCCCATCGCGCCATCATCAATTTCCGCGGCAATGCCGAAGACCCCGCTTTCACCGCCGCGGTCAGGTCAGCGACCGGGGTCGATCTCCCGGTCAAGGCCAATACCGTGAACAGCGGCGGCGAGAACCGCATCCTTTGGCTCGGGCCGAACGAATGGTGGCTGGTGGCACCCAGTGAAAACCGGACGGCTTTGATCGAGCAGCTCACGAATACATTTTCCGGCCAGCATACGGCGATCATCGACGTCTCCGAGAGCCGCACGGTGATCGGCCTGGCCGGTTCTTCCGCCCGCGACCTGCTGGCACGCGGCGTCAGCCTGGATCTGCATCCGCGGGTGTTCGGGCCTGGCCAATGCGCCCAGACCAGCACGAGCAAGGCCAATGTGCTGCTGCATCAGACCGGCGCCGAACCGAGCTATGAGATCTACATCCTGAAGAGTTTCGCCGACTATCTGTGGCGCTGGATGTCACTGACCGCGGAAGATTTCGGGCTCGCCATCCGCGCCGATTGAGGCGTTAAGAAGCGCCGAGTTCCGCCAGCAACGCCGGCATGATCGTCGCCGCCGAACCACGCAGGTTATGTGCAATCGGATCGAGCGGTGTCGGCGCGGGATTGACCTGAATGATCGCCGCGCCATTGCGATGAGCGACCCGCGGCAGCTCCGCCGCGGGAACGACGGTGGCGGATGTGCCGATTGAGAAGACCAGATCGGCCTCTCGCGCCGCCTTCAGGGCCGCATTCCAAGGTCCGGCGGGAAGCCCTTCTCCGAACCAGACGACATCCGGCCGACACAGGCCGCCGCAAGCCTCGCACAGTGGCGGCTGCTCCAGGTCGTAAGCGACTTCCGGCATCGCATGGGCGCAGCCCGCGCATTTGTTCAGGAAGAGGTGACCGTGAAGATGGACCGGTAAATGGCTGCCCGCCAGTTCGTGGAGCCGATCCACATTCTGGGTCACCAACACGCTTTCCGGGAAACGCCGCTGCAGGGCGGCAATCGCCTCATGGGCCGGGTTCGGCATGACGCCGGAATGGACACGCCGGCGCCACTGATACCAGCGCCAGACGGTCTCCGGATCCTGAGCGAAGGCTTGGGGGGTGGCGAGATCCTGGGGGCGGAACGTCGCCCAGAGCCCCTGCTGGGGATCGCGGAAGGTCGGCAACCCGGACTCAGCCGAAACACCGGCGCCGGTGAAAAACAGGATTCGGCCGGCGCCCCGGATGGTCTCGATCAGCTCGGGCTGAAACTGCACGATCGCGCCTCATGGTCACTAAATGAGCCGGAGCGAACCGGTCGACCGAACCGTCTATACCATTGTTACAGTAGAGAAAAATAAGACTATGGTCTTATTTGACAATCTCCCATCGCTCAGATGCGGTTCCCGCTAAGCAATTTAAAATTCAGATATAATAAAACCTTGCTATCCAAACGGGCGACAGATCAGCGTGTATCTGCCTTAAGAAGAAAGAGTTTTCTATTTTCAGAGTGTGAAAAGTTAACGGCATAACAACCAAAATAACACAATACTATCGCCAGCGGTCGAAGCCGAGAATTCCGCGCTTCGCTCAGGGGTCGGGAAAAGTGAGCTGACAATGGATGCCACACTCCTTCGGACCAATTTCGCGTTGCGGAAGCAACCGAAGCGGTATCCGTTGCGACAGCACATCACCGCGTTCTTCGCGGCACTGTTCATCATCGCGATGGTCACCATCGGTACCTATAGCATCTTGCAGTTCCGGCAGCTTGCATCGCTGATGATTGTCACCGCAGAGAATCACGGTTCCTCGTCCGCCAGTCCTCAATCCGCTTCGGGCGGCGGCACCGATGCTTCATATCAGGACATGACCAGGCTGCACGAAGAACTTGTCGCGGAATCCGATCGGATACAAAAGACCCTGGTGATCGCCTCGAGCACCCTCCTCCTGCTCTCGATCTTCGCCGTCTGGGCGTTGGCGCGCCAGCTCACCAAACCTCTGAAGGCTCTCGCGGATGAGGCCCAAGCGATCCGAGACTTCGATTTCTCCAACTCCGTATCGGTCAACACGGGCATCGACGAAGTCGACGAACTCTCCGTCATCATGAACGAGATGAAGACGACGATCCGGCGCTTCCTTGAAATCGGCAGCGCCATGACCGCCGAGCGGGATTTCTCGTCTCTGCTGAACAGGATCCTGGGCGAAATGGTCGATGTCACCCGGGCGATCGGCGGCGCCATCTATCTGCTCGAACAGGACGGTTCGGCGCTCAAGCTGGAAACGGCGCGCACCAGCGACGGCCGCTCGTTCGACACCATCGATGAATCCTATGCCGCCAGAATCGTGCTCGAAATCCGCAACAGCATCGTCTCGGATGCCGCTCTCCGGCGAAAGATCGAGATCAAGCGCATCCGGAATGACGAGTTGAAATCGGTCGACCGCGCCATCGCGGCGAAACTGGAAGTGACGAGCAACGAGGTCGATCTGGTGGCCGTCCCGCTGCTGAACCCGCGAGGCGAGGCGCTCGGCTGCGTCCTCCTGGTTTCCGAAACGGATTCCAAGAGTGGCGGGGAGCCTGCGACGGCCCATCTGCTGGCGCTGATCAAGGCGATTGCCGGCAGCGCCGCCATTGCCATCGAAAACAAGCAGCTTCTGCTCGTGCAGAAGAACCTCATGGATTCCCTGATCAAGCTGGTGGCGGGCGCGATCGACGCCAAATCGCCGCATACCGGCGGCCATTGCCAGCGCGTCCCCGCTCTCGCGAAGATGCTGGCGGAAGCGGCTTCAAAGCAGACCTATGGCCCCTTCGCCAATTTCAGGCTCAGCGAAGAGGAGTGGGAAGCGCTGGAACTGGCGAGTTGGCTGCACGATTGCGGCAAGGTAACGACACCGGAATATGTGGTGGACAAGGCCACTAAGCTGGAGACGCTGTACAATCGGATCCACGAAATCCGCGCGCGCTTCGAGATCGTCAAGCGCGAACGGGAGATCAAGCTGCTCCGGGAGCGGCTTTCCGGCGCCGAGATTTTGGAGATCGACGCCCGCTTGCGCGATTTCAATGCCGAGATCGATGCCGAATTCGCCTTTGTCGCCGAATGCAATATCGGCAGCGAATCCATGGCGCCGGAGAAACTGCAAAAGCTGCAGGAGATCGGCGCTCGAACCTGGATCCGCACATTGGACGATCGGATCGGCATCTCACACGAAGAAATGAGCCGGCGCCGGCATCGCCCGGCTGCGTCCCTTCCGGTCGTCGAGCGCCTGCTGGAGGACAAGCCCGAGCACATCATCGCCCGTGAGGAGCACGACCGGATCCCGGAGGACAATCCTTGGGGATTCAAGATGAACGTGCCGGAGCATAAGTACAATCACGGCGAGATCCACAATCTCTCGATCATGCGCGGCACGCTGACCGACGAGGAACGCTACGTCATCAACGATCACATCGTGCAGACGATCGTGATGCTGGAGAGCCTCCCCTTCCCGCGCCACCTCCGCAATGTCCCGGAGATCGCCGGTGGGCATCACGAGCGAATGGACGGCAACGGCTATCCCCGCAAGCTCAAGGGGCACGAGATGTCGGTGCTGGCGCGTATCATGGCCATCGCCGATGTTTTCGAAGCACTGACCGCCGGTGACCGTCCCTACAAGAAGGCCAAGCCGCTCAGCGAAGCGATCCGCATCATGGGCGCCTTCAAGCGGAACGGCCATCTCGACCCGGATTTGCTCGACCTTTTCCTCGAGACCAATGTCTGGATGGACTATTCCTACCGCTTCCTCGATGCCGACCAGATGGATGAACCCGATATCCGCGCCGTGCTCGCGATAAGGCCGCA
>DASYDA010000103.1:0-5921 GCA_036499865.1 Dongiaceae bacterium
GCACGTCAGTTGAAGGAGCTGCGGGAGCAGGCCGGCCTCACCATGCGCGCCGTATCGGAAGCGCTGGGCTGGAGCCTCACCCGCTATCAGCATTACGAAGACCGCTATAAGCGGCGCTTCCTCCCCTTCGAGCTCGCCCGAGACCTCGAAGCGATCTTCGTCCCGCATGGCGTCGAATCCGGCGCGGTGCTGCAGCTTGCCGGCATCGAGCACGGCCAGCCGGTCAGCCTGCGCCGTGAACCGCCGCCCCCGGTCCGCGTCACGACACCGGCAAGCCAGGGCCAGCGCGATCTGCCGGTGATGGGCGCCGTCAAAGGCGGCAGCGAAGGTTTCTATTTCAACGAGGGAGAAGCGAAGGAATTCGTCGAGCGTCCCGCCAATCTGCGCGGCGTCTCCAACGGCTTGGCGCTCTACGTCGATGGCGATTCCATGGAGCCGCGCTACTTCGCCGGCGAGCTCCTCTATGTGAATCCCAACCGGCCGCTCACCAAGAACTGCTTCGTGGCCGTCGAACTCACCGATGGCCAGGGCCTGATCAAGCAATTCCTCCGCCGCAGCGACGACGAGGTGGTTTTACGTCAGTTCAACCCGCCCAAGGACATCCATCTCAGGGCCGGAGAAGTCCGCAAAATCCACCGCATCACCGGCTCCGCCGAAGGCGGCTGACTCCAGAGTCCCCGCCCCGAAGTTGGGGGCGGGCTAGGGTGGGGGTTGCTCTATCCGCGTAAAGCTCTAACCGCCGATCTCCACCACCACCCGCCCCCGGACCTTACCCTCCAGGATCTGCGGCGCCAGCTTCGGCAGGTCTTCCAGCTTCGTGGTCTCGATCATAGCATCCAGCTTCTGCATCGGCAGATCCTGAGTCAGCCGATGCCAGGCCTGGCGCCGGCGCTCAAAGGGGCAGTTCACGGAATCGATGCCGAGGATGGAAACGCCGCGCAACAGGAACGGAACCACCGTCGCCTCGAACTTGACGCCGCCGGCCAGGCCGCAACTCGCGATCGCGCCGTGATACATCAATTGCGGCAACACCGCAGCCAGGGTCGAACCACCGACGGAATCGATCGCGCCGGCGAAGCGTTCGCTGTCCAGCGGCTTGCCGCTCGGCTTTTCGATCGCGCTCCGCTCGATGATCTCGGCAGCGCCCAGTGATTTCAGATAATCATGCGTGCTCGCCCGTCCGGTCGAGCAGACCACCTTGTAGCCGAGCTTCGCGAGAATAGCCGTCGCGACGCTGCCAAGCCCACCTGCCGCACCGGTCACCAGCACCGGTCCCTTCTCGGGGCGGATATCGTGATCCTCCAGCGCCATCACCGAGAGCATCGAGGTCAATCCGGCCGTGCCGATCGCCATAGCGCGGCGACCATCGAGACCGCTCGGCATCGGCACCAGCCAATCGCCCTTGACCCGCGCCTTTTCGGCATAGCCGCCCCAGCGCGCTTCGCCGACACGCCACCCGGTCAGGATCACATTGTCGCCCGGCCGATAGCCGGGATGCGCGCTCTCGATCACCTTGCCGGCGAAATCGACGCCGGGAACATGCGGATATTGCCGGACCAGCCGCCCCTGCCCCAGCAGGATCAATCCGTCTTTGTAGTTGAGCGTCGAATGCGTGACGGCGACGGTCACGTCGCCTTCCGGCAAGCGGCTCTCCTCGACTTGCTGGATCGACGATGCGACCTTGCCGTCCTTCTCTTCCAGCATCAGCGCCTTGAACATCGCTATTCCTTTTCCAGAGTCTCGACGAAGCGGACCGGCTTTCCGGCGGCCTCACCGATCAACGCATCATCCCGCATGACGATCCTTCCGCGGATCACGGTCGCCTTGGGCCAGCCGGTGACGGTCATTCCGGCATAGGGTGTCCAGCCGGATTTGTTCTTCATCCATGCATCGGTGATTTCGCGTTTGGCCTTGAGATCGACGATCGAGAGATCGGCATCATAGCCCAGCGCGATCCGCCCCTTGCCGGCGATACCGTAAATTCGCGCCGGACCTGCGCTGGTCAGATCGACCAGCCGGTTGAGCGTCAGCCGCCCGGCATTCATGTGATCCAGCATCACCGGCAGCAGCGTCTGCACGCCGGGCATGCCGGACGGGCTCTGCGGATAGGGCTTGGCCTTCTCCTCGCGGGTGTGAGGCGCATGGTCCGAGCCGATGCAGTCCACCACCCCTTCGCGTACCGCCTGCCACAGCGCATCTTGATGGCGCTTGTCCCGCACCGGCGGATTCATCTGCGCGAAAGTGCCCAGCCGCTCATAGCATTCCGGCGCCGAGAAGGTGAGATGGTGGGTCAGCACCTCCATCGTCACCAGATCCTTATTGGCGGCGAGAACCGGCACTTCATCCGCCGTCGAGATATGGAGCACATGGATGCGCCGTCCCGCGCGCCGCGCGATGCCGATGATGCGCCGGGTGGCACGCAAAGCGGTCTCCTCGTCGCGCCAGACGGGATGCATGGAAGGATCGGCGCCGCCCTTCACGAGCGCGAGCCGCTCACGCAAGCGAGCCTCGTCCTCGGCATGGATCGCGACCCGGCGCCGCCCGTGGGTCAGCACGCGCTCCAGACCCTCGTCCTCGGCCACCAGCAGGCTTCCGGTGGAGGATCCCATGAAAATCTTCACGCCGGCGCAGCCGGGCACCAATTCGCTCTCGGCAAGCGTATCGACGTTTTCCTCGGAGGCGCCGACGAAAAACGCATGATCGACCCAGGCTCGGCCCTTGGCCCGCGCCAGCTTGTCGGCGATGTCCTTCCCGTCCAGCGTATTGGGATTGGTGTTCGGCATCTCGAAGATCGCCGTGACGCCGCCCATGGCCGCGCCGGCCGTGCCGGCGGCGAGATCTTCCTTATGGGTGAGGCCGGGCTCGCGGAAATGCACCTGGGTGTCGATCACACCCGGCAATACGGTCAGCCCCGCCGCTTCGAAGCGATCGGCGGCTTTGGCCCGCCCTAAATCCCCGAATCCCGCGAATTTGCCATCGCGGATCCCGATATCCGTTTGTTCGAGTCCATTCGGGGTCCAGACAGTTCCGCCGAGGACGACGAGATCGAAGCTATTTTCCATGGCCGCCAAGGCACTTCATCCGTTCCGGTGGGGCGCCAAGTGGCGCAGGTCCTTGATCTCTAAAGCCCCAGATGCTGTGGTGCAAGCCTCTGCCGCGCTTCCGGGAGTCGTGACCTCGCCCCCCGATTGGGATACAATAAGCAGAAACAGCGGAGGACTCGGTTGAGCATTATCGTCAGTCTCACGGAAATGCGTGTGAAGCTCGAAGAGCTGCGTTCAGAACACCGCGATCTTGACGATGTCATCCAGCGATTGTCCGAGACCTCGCCTTTCAACCAGTTGCAGATCCAGCGCCTGAAAAAGCGGAAGCTCGCACTCAAGGACCAGATGGCAAAGCTGGAAAGCAAACTGCTTCCAGACATTATCGCGTGATCGGCTGACTCACTTCCTGGCTTCGAAGATCGCGTAATATTTCTTCACCGGCTCCACCGTTTCCCAGGTCCCAGTGAAACCGCTCGGAATCACGAAGGCGTCGCCCTTCACGAAGCTGCGCGACCGCCCGGCATCGTCGGTCAGCACGGCTTTGCCTTCCAGCAGCGTGCAGAACTCCTCTTCGGTATAGCTTATCCGCCATTTGCCGACACTGGATTCCCAGATCCCAGCGAAGAACTGCTCGCTGGCGTCGGAATAGTAATTCTGTACCCGTGTTTCCGGCGTACCGCTGACGATATTGTTGGGCTTGCCTGTCTCGGCCGCAGGCGCGTTCTCCCCAAATCGGATGATGGAATTCGACATCGCTCTCCCTCTTCGTTCCGGTTTTGGCGGTCCCACCTTTTAGCATGCCGTTCTCGCGGCTTGGAACCGTCGCAGCGTTTTGACGCGCTGGGAGCCGCCAACTATAGTCCCGCCCTGATTACCGCGTTCCGAAGGTTTCCGTGGAAAACGAAAAAGTCGGCTGGGGCAGCATCTTCAAAGGCGGGCTCGCCCTCTACACCATCATGCTCAACCTCGGTATCGGCCTCCATGCCGTCGATGTCTTCATCGTCAGCACGGTCATGCCGTCGGTGGTGCGCGACATCGGCGGGGCCGCCTATTATGCCTGGGCGACCATGCTCTACATGGTCGCGTCGATTATCGGCGCCGCGACCGGCTCGCCGCTGAAAACGCGGCTCGGGCCGCGTCGCGCCTACAGCCTCGCCGCCGTGCTGTTTCTTGCCGGGTCGGTGAGCTGCGCCCTCAGCCCGACGATGTTCCTGTTGCTCTCGGCGCGCCTGGTCCAGGGCTTCGGCGGCGGCCTGATCATCTCGCTCTCCATGGCCCTGGTCAGCGAGCTCTATCCCGAGCGGCTGCGCAAACGGGTTCTGGCGCTGATCTCCAGCACCTGGGGTGTCGCGGCGCTGATCGGTCCCGCCGTCGGCGGCGCCTTCGCCGAATGGGGATTCTGGCGCGGCGCTTTCTGGATCAACGCCCCGATCATCGCGGGCTTCCTGTTGACCGCTTGGTTCCGCCTCCCGGAGCGCCGTGGCGAGACATCGAAGCAGAAATTCCCGTATCGTCGCCTGGCATTGCTCACCCTCGGCGTGTTGTGTGTCGGTTTCGCAGGCAACTGGAAGAGCGTCGCCATTCAGGGCCTGCTGGTCGTCGCGGCGATTGCGCTGGTCTGGCAGACCCTGCGGCTCGATGCCGCCGGAAGCAACAAGCTGTTCCCCAGCCATCCCTTCTCTCCGACCAGCACGACGGGAACGGCAAGCTGGGTGATGTTCCTCTCGTCGCTCACCAGCACCGTGATCGGAATCTTCCTGCCTCTGGCATTGCAGGTCTTGCACCACGTCGATCCGCTGGATGCCGGCTATATGACGGCAAGCCTCGCCGTCTGCTGGACCGTCGCGTCGATGGCGACGGCGCATCTGCACGGACGCGCCGCCTCCATCTCAATCCTTGTCGGCCTGGTCTTCTGCTGCGTCGGGCTCGCCGCCCTGGCTTTCGGCATCGAGCATGTGCCGACGGCAGTGGTCCCCGCGCTGAATGGATTGGTGGGGATCGGCCTCGGCTGCAGCAACCTTCATGTGGTCGCGGCGACCATGCGGCATGCGCAGCCCGGCGAGGAGACGCTCACCGCTTCTTCGATTCCGACGGTGCGCTCGCTCGGCATCGCTTTCGGCGCCGCCGGCGCCGGCGTGATCGCCAACGGCGCGGGGCTGACCGACGCGCTGCTTCCCGCCGATGTCGCGCGCGCCTTCCTCTCCGTGCTCGGCATCGCGATCGCAGCGCCGATCGGCGCCCTGTTCATGGGCATCCGGTTCGTGGCGAAGGTCGAGCGCGGCGCCGTCAGCTCAGACCCGGCCAAGACCGTGCCAGACTCGGTCGCCGAGATACACTGAGCCACCATCGCGACAGGCGGCGCGATGCGGCGATCGCGGTCTGGCCCTCGGGGGTCATGCTGAGATAGGCCATGATCGGCATCAAGGCGATGTCCGCGAGCGAAACCTGCGGGCCGATCAGAAGCTCGGAACGCTCGCCGTCATGCGCAGACATCGAAAGATATTCGATCACGGTCAGCGCATCGTTCAGAGAATCGATCGCCTCGCCGACCACCTTCAGATCCGGCGTGGTGCCGAGAAAAGGCGCGAACAATCTCTGGGTGGCGATCTTCCCAATGGCAATGGGGTGCAGATGGTCGCGGATCACGCTCTGGATTTCATTCATCAATGCACGGGGCCGCGCATCCGGCGGCTGCAGCGCCGGGCCGGCGAAACCCTCATCGACGTAACGCAGGATGGAATCGCAATCGTAAAGCACGAACCCGTCTTCGATCAGCTTCGGCTGCTGAGCGGCCAAGTAGTGCAACAGATCCGCCAGGCGAAATCCCTGGGCGTGCAGAATGTCCGGCTCGACGAACTGGAAGACGATACCCTTCTC
>DASYDA010000104.1:0-6975 GCA_036499865.1 Dongiaceae bacterium
GCGGCGGAAGTGGTTGCGCATAAGGAGCCGATCGCCGAAGCGGCTTCGGCTTTGGCGCTGATCGATGTGTCTTCGGCGCTGGCGGCTCTCGCGCGCGACGAGGATTGGGTGCGCCCGAAATGCGATCTCTCGCGGGATTTCCGGATCGAAAGCGGGCGGCATCCCGTGGTCGAAGCCGCCTTGCGTCGCCAGAATGCCGGGGCTTTCGTCGCCAATGACTGCGATCTCTCGCCGGAGCGCCGGCTCTGGCTGGTGACCGGCCCCAATATGGCCGGAAAATCCACCTTCCTGCGCCAGAACGCGGTGATCGCGATCCTGGCGCAGATGGGCTCTTTCGTGCCGGCGAAGCGCGCCGAGATCGGCGTGGTCGACCGGCTGTTCAGCCGGGTGGGTGCGGCCGACGATCTCGCCCGCGGCCGTTCCACCTTTATGGTAGAGATGGTGGAGACCGCCGCCATCCTCAATCAATCAGGCGAGCGCGCTTTGGTGATCCTGGACGAGATCGGCCGCGGTACCGCGACCTTCGACGGCCTCTCCATCGCCTGGGCCTGCCTCGAACATCTCCACGAGGTCAATCGCTGCCGGACACTCTTCGCCACGCATTACCATGAGCTGACCAGCCTCGCCGCGCGCCTCGATGCGCTGAAGCCCTACACGATGAAGGTCATGGAATGGCAGGGCGAAGTGAAGTTTCTGCACGAGATCGCGCCGGGGGCGGCCGACCGCTCCTATGGCATCCATGTGGCGAAACTGGCCGGTGTTCCGGCGGCGGCGATTCACCGCGCCGAGGAAGTCTTGAAGACCTTGGAGCAGGGCGAACAGGCCAGCGCCTTGACGCGGTTGGCCGATGATCTGCCGCTCTTCGCCGCCAGTCTGCCGCCGGAGAAGAGCGCGCTCTCCGAACCCAGCGAAGCGGAGCGGGTGCTGGTCGCGATCAATCCCGACGAGCTGACGCCGAAACAGGCGCTGGAAGAGCTCTACCGGCTGAAGGGATTGTTGAAGAAACCCTAGCGGAGTTTCATTCCGACGGAATCATTTCGGGGTGCCGCAGGCTCGACCGTCGATATTCTTCTATTCCTTCGAAACCCGAACCACCAACTTGCCGAAATTCTTTCCCTGCAGCAGGCCGATGAACGCTCCCGGCGCGCTTTCCAAACCATCGACGATATCCTCGCGGTATTTCACGCGGCCTTCGTGGATCCATTGTGCCATGTCGCTATAGAAAGCGGGTCGCTGTTCGGGGAAGTCGCGCTGGATGAAGCCCTGGATGTGGAAGCGCTTGGAGAGCGCCTGCATCATCACCAAGGGGAAGCGGTCGGGGCCGGGGAAGGGGCCCTTGTCATTGTATTGCGCGATCAGACCGCAAAGCGGGATGCGCGCGAAATCGTTCAGCAGCGGGAAAACCGCGTCCCAGACATGCCCGCCGACATTTTCGAAATAGACATCGATGCCCTTGGGGCATGCGGCCGCCAGTTGTTCGGGGAAATCCCTGGCTTTGTGATCGACCGCCGCGTCGAAGCCGAGTTCGTCGCGCAGAAAGGCGCATTTGTCGGCGCCGCCGGCGATCCCCACGGCACGGGCACCCTTGATCTTCGCGATCTGCCCCACCGCCGAGCCGACCGGCCCGGTCGCGGCGGCGACGGCCACGGTTTCGCCGGCCTTCGGCTTGCCGATGGTGAGCAATCCCGCATAGGCGGTGAAGCCCGGCATGCCGAGCACGCCGAGAGCCGTGGTCACCGGCGCTTCCTTGGGGTCGAGCTTGCGCAGCGTGTCGCCTTTCGCGATCGCATGGCTCTGCCAGCCGGAATAGGAAAGCACCATATCGCCCGGCGTGTAGTCGGCGTGGCGCGATTCCAGGACCGTCGCCACGGTGCCGCCTTCCATCTCCTGGCCGATGGCGGTCGGCTTGGAATAGGATTTCGCATCGTCCATCCGCCCGCGCATATAGGGATCGAGCGATAGATAGCGGATCGCAAGCAGCACTTCACCGTCGCCCGGCACTGGAACCGGCGCGTCCTCGAGGCGGAAATCGGTGGGCTTCGGGAGTCCGCTGGGGCGCGGCGAGGACGACGCGGCGGTTGTTCGTGTCAGCCATGCTGAGCCATCGCGGCGCGCACCATGTCCTGGAAGTATTTGACGCCGTCTTCGTGGCGCGGGCTTAAAGGTCCGTCGCGGAAGATGCCGGCCTTGAGATTCTGCTGCACGTCCTCGCAGATGCCGAAATCCTCGCGCACGATTTGGCAATTGGTCTCGATGGTCGTGCGGTGCTTTTCTTCCAGTGCCGGGCTGCGATCGGCGAAATAGAAGGTGTATCGGAGCTCGGTGCGCAATTCGTCGATCGGGATGATGCGCGAGGTGTTCATGCCGTCCGGATAGACCGAGAGCGTCATGTTCGGCCAGATCCAGAGCCACAGCCCGCCATAGATCGAGGCGCCCTTCTGCGGCGCCTTCATGATCACGACGCCGCGCTGATGCGTGGTCTCGAAACGCGCCATATCGACCGCGGCATTGAGGCCGACATGGATGCCGGGGATGTGGTAGCCCTCGACGAAATTGTCGGTATAGGTCTTCCAGTTGCAGTTGATGAAGAACTCCGCCGTGTCATGCCGGGCGAAGGTCTCGATCGGATAGGGTTCCAGCAAAGCCGGGATGTCGCCGAGGAAATCGATGAGGGGCACCACATCGGGATCGATGGCGACGAAGACCAGCCCGCGGAAGCTGTCCACCTTCACCGGCGTCAATCCATGTTCGGATTTCTCGAACCAGCCGGCCTCGCCGAAATTCGGCGTCGCCATCAGCCTTCCGTCAGTGGCGAAGGTCCAGCCGTGATAGCGGCAGCGCAGCACATTGCAATGCCCGTCGCCCTCGGGCAGCAGGGGTGCCGCGCGGTGCGGGCAGACATTGTGGAAGGCCTTCAGTCCGCCATTGCGCTCGCGGATGACGAAGACCCGATAGCCCGCGATCATCACCGCGCGGAAATCGCCGGGATTGCGGAATTCCGCTTCCGGACCCACGAATTGCCAGGTCTTGGCGAAGATTTCCCGGCGCTCGATCTCATAGGCGGCGGGGCTCCAATACCATTCCGCCGGCAGCGAGCGGACGGCATTCGGCCAAGTGGCGGAGAAAGGCTGGTTCATGCGGGCGGCTCCCAAACCGGATCGCGTCGATGATAGTTGCCGGCAACCGGGCCGTCATCACCGATCGGGAACCGGTTATTGCAAAGGTGGGGCCGGCGGCAGGGTCTCGATGCTGCGCCGGTTGGCGCCGTCGTCGAGGTCGAGATGCAGGATCCAATGCTGCCAGCCGCCGCGATAGGCGTTCATATCCGGCACAAGGAAGCGGAGCCTGCTGGTCGTCATCGAAGCGGTATAGGTGCTGCCGCCGCCGCCGCCGAAGAATGGAAAGCCGATGCCGAATCCCGTATTGACCCGGCTCGACGACCCGCCGGAGACACCAACTCCGATATTCGGCAGCGAAGGGGTATTGTCGGAATAGACCTGCCGGTCGCGATCGAGGCTGACCGGCGCGATGGTCCGGCCGTCCGGCAGGGTAAGATGGGCGGATGCGACCGGCAGGGGATCGACCAGCACGGTTTCGATGGTATCGGGCGCGTCGGGGGCAAAGTGGCTGATCATCGTCTGGCGGGGCGGTGGCGGCAGGTCACTGCCGCCACATCCGGTGAGCGGGATCAGAACCAGCCAGGCGATCCCGGCCGCCAGGTTTCCTTTTGATATCATGGGCCGAATTCTTTCGCGTTCAGCCCCCCGCCACAAGCAAGGAAGGCTGCGTCACGGCGAATTGACCGGCCAAGGGGACCCGCCGGGTCCCCCAATGTCAGCATTGCGCAGCCTGAAGCTGTGGAATTTCCCATTTGCGAGATTGTGCGAGTCATATAGGTTGCGACGTAATTCCCATCGATTCCCTGGATGCTATGAGCACGGAAACCCGGAAGATCATTTTCAGCACTGAAGAGGTTATTCAGGCCGTCTCCAAGCATCGTCGGGACGAAAAGCAGCCTTTGCCGGAAAGCCGCATCCGGGGGATGAAGACCGAAGACGGTGTGGTCCCTAAGTTCGTCCTGCAGCTGGAAGATCGCGGCGACGGCAAAACCGGCATCGAATTGCGGCCGGCGGAGATCGCCGTCGCCCTGATCAAGTTTTGCCGATTGAAGCGAATTCCCCTGCCGAAGCGGGCGGATAAGTCGCTGGCGCTCGACGACGGCCACGTCACCTTGATCCTGTTCCTGGACAATGGTTGATCGGGATAACGGCCGGTCGCAATAGGGCCGGCTATTGGCCGAGCGAATCGATCTCGCGCTGCAGGCTGGCCCGCTGCGGGGAGCCCGGCGGCAACAAGGCCAGGACCTTCAGCCACATATCGCGGGCGGATTGCTTGTCGCCCTTGGACCGCGCCACCAGCCCGCCGTAATAGAGGCCGAGCGGGTTGTCCGGGGCGAGCGTGCGAATCCGGGTGACCACTGCCGGCAAATCGACCGGCAGGCCCTGGCCGAGATCGGCCGCGCCGTCGATCAGCGCATTGGCATAGTCGAGCTGGACGTCGAGTCGGGTCGGGCCGAGTGCTGCCGCCTTGGCCCAGGCGGCCTGGGTTTCTTCGCGGCGTCCCAGCACCGAATAGGACCGGGCGAGGCGTATCCAATCCTCGATATCGCCACCGCCCGATTTCAGCTTGTCGGCCAGCTTGGCGACCATGCCCTCGATGAACGTCTGGCGATCCTCGGCGGACATCTGTGCCGCGGCCTGCATGTCGGAATCGCTCGGCCCCGGCTCGACCGCGGCGCCGGGGCTGTTGTCGGGCGCCGCATTGGCAGCGGTGCGGCCCGGAAGTGCTGCCGGATCCTTGCCGAGTTTGCGTGCGAGCCGGTCGATATTGGCGGCAAGGTCGCCGCGCCAGGGCGTATCCGGCGGTAAATCGCGCTCCAGCGCCAGCCATTCGGTCAAGGCGGTCTCCGGATCGCCGCCTTGCTCCTTGGCGAGAGCCAGGAAGAAGCGGGAGACCGGCTCGGTCGGATCGGCGGCGAGCGCGGCGGTGAAAGCGGCCTTGGCTTTCGCTTCGACCTGACCGTCATTCGCAAGGACCAGGGCCGATCCGTAACGCGACTGCAAAGCTGGATCCTTGTCGCCGAGGCCGATCGCCTTGGCGAAGGCGCCGGCGGCATCCTGCGGCCGCTGCGCCGCCATCAGGCCTTCGCCCAGGGCCTGCCAGGGTGCGGGATCGGTCGGCGCCCGGTCGACCGCATCTTGCAGCGCTTTCACCGCCGCCGGCACCGCCTGCGCCTGGAGATGATCGCCGGCCGGCTGGCCGGGCAAGGTCGGATTGCCGAGATGGAGATAAAGCCCGAAAGCGGCCAGCGGCAGGACGACCGCCATCGCGACGATCAGCAGCGGCGAGGGTGTCCGTGCCGGCTGGAATTTCGGCGCATCGTCCAGCGCCAGAATGCGCCGCTCGATCTCGATCTGCGCCGCGCGGGCCTGGGTCTCGTCGAGAATGCCGCGCGCCGCATCATGGTTGATCTCGGCCAATTGGTCGCGATAAACGGCGAGAGCGAAGGCGCTGTCATTCTTGAAGCGGCGAGAATCGAAGAGCGGCCAGGCGAGAATGACCGCGGCGGCCAGCGTCATCACGCCAAGGATGAACCAGAGCAGGATCACGAACCGCCACCTTGTTCATGCGCTTCGCCCAGCAGCTCACGCAGACGGTTGCGCTCGGCGAGCGTGAGTTCGGCGCGCGGCATACCGGCATGCCCCCGGCGCTTTCTGACGGCCATGTAGATGCCGAGGGCGGCGACGGCGACGAGAACGAAGGGGCCGAGCCAGAGGATCAAGGTGCGTGCCTTGAATGGCGGGTCGAGCAGCACGAAATCGCCATAGCGCGCGGTCAGATAGTCTTCGATCTCCTGGTCGCTGTGCCCGGCCGCCATCTGCTCGCGCACGATGTTGCGGAGATCGGTGGCGATATCGGCATCGGATTCGTTGATGGATTCGCTCTGGCAGACGACGCAGCGGATCTCCTTCATCAGCGTGCGGGCGCGGGCTTCCATCGCGGGATCGGCGAGCGGGTGGTCGAGCGTCTTGTCCACCGGATCCGCGCAGAGGGATCTGGGCGCCGCCGCAGCCGCGCCGATCGCCAGGACGACGGCGATCCCGATCAGGCAGATGCGCCGCCACGGATTCTTCATGGTAGAGGTCCCGTCATTGCATCAGGCTCTTCACCAGCGGCGTGATCTCGCTGGCCAGGCGATCGGGATCGATGGGCTGGGGCAGGCGATAGCGGATGACGCCGTTGCGGTCGAGGATGAAGGTCTCCGGCACGCCGGTGACGCCGTAATCGATGGCGACGCGGCCGGCTTGGTCGAGGCCGATCTCCCGATAGGGGCTGCCCATTTCGCCGATATATTTTGCGGTATCCTCGGGCCGGTCCTTATAGGCGATGCCCAAGATGGCGACGTGGTCGTCCTTGCCCAATTGGAACAGCATGGGGTGTTCCGCCTTGCAGGGCAGGCACCAGGAGGCGAAGAAGTTCACCACCGTCACATGGCCGGCGAAATCCTTCGAGGTCACATGCGGCTTGCCCGGATCCAGGGCCGCGAGATCGAAACTCGGCGCCGGCTGGCCGATCAACGCGGAGGGCAGCACGGAAGGATCGCGGTCGGGCGCCAAGCCGATCCACGAAATATATCCGATAAAGCCGAGCAAGAGAATCGGCAGCAGAAGCAATAAGCGACGCGACATCGGCGATCAGGCTCCGGTGGCTTGCACGACCGGCAGGCGGTTGGGAACGCCGATCCGATAGCGGCGGTCGCTGAGTGAGACCAGGCCGCCCAAGGTCATCAGCAATCCACCGACCCAGATCCAGGGCACCAGCGGCTGGTGATAGATGCGCACGGTCCAGGTCTGCTGGCCGGTGCGGTCGCCGATCACCGCATAGAGATCGCCCTTCCAGTTGGATTCGATGGCG
>DASYDA010000105.1:0-4948 GCA_036499865.1 Dongiaceae bacterium
TCGCAGAATCTGCGACAAAATAAGCACGGGGCGCTGTTAGTAAAGAGATATCGCAAAAAAGCTATTTGTTGCCAATACGGTTGACAGTCCCAACCTCGTGAAGTACATCGGCGCCGCTGCCGGATCGAACTGCTTCTCGCGGATCAACGGCACGAAATGCGCGGGCGTAGCTCAGTTGGTTAGAGCGCCGGCCTGTCACGCCGGAGGCCGCGGGTTCAAGTCCCGTCGCTCGCGCCATTTCCACTTTCCAAGTCAATTGATTATCTTTTAAATACAATCGATTGACGGATATTTTTCACTCGATCTCTGAGCGAAAAAGCGACGTTTTTACGCTTTCACCGGAGGAGGGGCGGCTCTATAGTAGCCGCGCTTTTGAGTCGCCATTTCGCGGTGCGTTATTCGTTGCCGCAATGCAGCAAAGGCCTCTCCAGGGAGGGAGAGTGATGAACGAATTGCTTCGAGAGTACCTGCCGATTCTGATTTTCCTGGCCATTGCCGTTGGCCTGACCATGCTCATGCTGAGCATGTCCCTGCTGTTGGGAAAGCAGAATCCGGACTCCGAAAAGCTCTCTCCCTACGAATGCGGTTTCGAGGCCTTCGACGACGCGCGCCGGCAGTTCGACGTCCGTTTCTACCTGGTGTCGATCCTCTTCATCATCTTTGACCTGGAAGTCGCCTTCCTGTTTCCATGGGCGGTAACCCTCGGGAAAATAGGCGTTTTTGGCTTCTGGTCGATGATGATCTTCCTGGGCGTGCTGACTGTCGGCTTCATTTACGAATGGAAGAAAGGAGCGCTGGAATGGGAGTGAGCGGCAACTTCGCAAAACCCTTACCGCCCGGCGCCGATCAGGACCAGGTGCTCTCCGCGGTCACCAACGAGCTCTCCGACAAGGGCTTCGTCGTGGCGCAGATGGACAAGTTGGTGAACTGGGCCAGGACCGGCTCGCTCTGGCCCATGACCTTCGGTCTTGCCTGCTGCGCCGTCGAAATGATGCATGCCTACATGGCGCGCTACGATCTTGACCGATTCGGCGTGGTGCCGCGCGGCTCTCCCCGCCAGTCCGACGTGATGATCGTCGCCGGGACCCTCACCAATAAGATGGCGCCGGCTTTGCGCAAGGTCTACGACCAGATGGCCGAGCCTCGTTGGGTGATCTCCATGGGCTCCTGCGCCAATGGCGGCGGTTACTATCACTATTCCTATTCCGTGGTTCGCGGATGCGACCGGATCGTGCCGGTCGATATCTACGTGCCGGGCTGTCCGCCAACCGCGGAAGCGCTGGTGTATGGCATTCTTCAGCTCCAAAAGAAGATCCGGCGCACCTCCACGATCGCACGGTAGCGTCACTCCAGAATGAGGTTTTCGGCAGTATGAGCGACGCCTATCGCGAACTGGGCGAGTATATCGCGGGCGCCTTGGGCGATGCCGTGATCGGCACGCATGTGGCGCTTGGTGAGCTGACGGTCGAGGTTCAGCCGAATCGGATCGTGAAGGTCGCCAGCTTCCTGCGCGACGACCCGAACTGCCTCTTCAAGATGCTGATCGACATCTGCGGCGTCGATTATCCCGAGCGCACCAAGCGTTTCGAGGTGGTCTATCATCTGCTCAGCCTGAAGAAGAATATCCGTATCCGCCTGAAAGCCTCGGTGGGCGAGGAGGAGCCGATCCCGTCGGTCGTCGGCGTCTATTCCGCCGCCGCCTGGTTCGAGCGCGAAGCCTATGACATGTACGGCATCTTCTTCAGCGACAATCCGGATCTGCGCCGGATCCTCACCGATTACGGCTTCGAGGGGCATCCGTTCCGCAAGGATTTCCCGCTGACCGGCTATATCGAGGTCCGTTATGACGAATCGCAGAAGCGGGTCATCTACGAGCCGGTGAAGCTGGTCCAGGAGTTCCGCAGCTTCGACTTCCTATCCCCGTGGGAAGGCATGTTGCAGCCGAGACAGTTGCCCGGCGATGAAAAAGCGAGTGCGCCCGCCGCGGCGGCTCCGGCTGAGAAGGCTAAATAATGGCCGAAATGCAAATCAAGCCGATGACCATGAATTTCGGGCCGCAGCATCCCGCGGCCCACGGCGTACTGCGCATGGTCATGGAGATGGACGGCGAAGTGGTGCGGCGCGTTGACCCGCATATCGGGCTCCTGCATCGCGGCACCGAGAAGCTGATTGAGTACAAGACCTACCTGCAGGCGATTCCCTATTTCGACCGGCTCGATTACGTCAGCCCGATGTGCCAGGAGCATGCCTTCGTGATGGCCATCGAGAAGCTGATGGGCCTCGAAGTGCCGGCGCGCGGCCAGTACATCCGTGTGATGTTCGACGAGATCACCCGTATTCTGAACCATCTGTTGAACATCCCGGCCTATGCCATGGATGTCGGCGCGGTGACACCGTTCCTCTGGGCCTTCGAGGAGCGCGAATTGCTGATGGAATTCTACGAGCGGGTCAGCGGCGCGCGTCTGCATGCGGCCTATTATCGGCCCGGCGGCGTACATCAGGATCTGCCGGCGGGCATCCTCGATGACATCTGGGCCTGGACCGAGCGTTTCCCGAAGGTGATCAGCGATATCGAGACGCTGCTGACAGACAACCGCATCTTCAAGCAGCGGCTGGTGGATATCGCCACGGTTTCGGCGGCGGATGCCATCGACTGGGGCTTCACCGGACCGGTGCTGCGCGCCTCAGGCGTCGCCTGGGATCTGCGCAAGTCGCAGCCCTACATGGTCTATGATAAGATGGAATTCGGCGTTCCCGTCGGGAAGAACGGCGATTGCTATGACCGCTATCTCGTGCGTGTCGAGGAAATGCGCCAGTCGAACGCCATCATCCGGCAATGCATTCAGCAGATGCCCGGCGGCCCGGCAAGCTCGGTCGATCGCAAAGTGGCGCCGCCCAGCCGGGACACCATGAAGTATTCGATGGAAGCGCTGATCCATCACTTCAAGCTCTATACCGAAGGCTTCCACGTTCCCGAGGGCGAAGCCTATGCCGCGGTCGAAGCGCCCAAGGGCGAATTCGGCGTCTATCTCGTCTCCGACGGCACCAACCGTCCATACCGCTGCAAGATCCGGGCACCGGGTTTCCCGCATCTCGCGGCCATGGATTTCCTCTGCAAGGGCTACATGCTGGCGGATTCAGTCGCGATCCTCGGCTCCCTCGACATTGTTTTCGGCGAGATCGACCGATGAGCGGTTCGGATACCAACGACTTCGTGCAACCGGCGAGCTTCACCTTCTCGGAAGCGAATCTCGCCGAAGCCAAGAAACACATCGCCAAATACCCGACGGGCCGGCAGGCCTCGGCGGTGATGCCGCTGCTTTGGCTGGCGCAGTACCAGGAAGGCTGGGTCTCTCGCGCGGCCATGGACATGATCGCCGGCATGCTGGAAATGGCGCCGATCCGTGTCTATGAGGTCGCGACCTTCTACACGATGTACAATCTGAAGCCGGTCGGGAAGCACCTGATCCAGGTCTGCCGCACCACGCCTTGCTGGCTGCGCGGTTCCGACGGCATCACCGATGCCTGCAAGAAGAAGCTCGGCATCGGCCTCAAGGAAACCACCAAGGACGGCAAGTTCACCTTGGTGGAAGTGGAATGCCTCGGTGCCTGCGTGAACGCGCCGATGGTGCAGGTCAACGACGATTTCTACGAAGACCTGACGCCGCTGAGCATGGAAAAGCTGCTCGACGAACTCGCCGCCGGCCGCAAGCCCAAGGTCGGCCCGCAGATCAACCGGCTGAATTCCGCGCCAGAAGGCGGCATGACGACACTGAAAGACGTGCCGCAATCCAGTGGGGCGGGGGAATAGACCATGGCGCTCCAGGACAAAGACCGCATCTTCCTCAACCTTTATGGCCAGGACGACTGGAAGCTCGCCGGTGCCAGGCGCCGCGGCATCTGGGACAACACCAAGGCGATCCTCGCCAAGGGCCGTGATGCGATCATCGACGAGGTCAAGAAGTCGGATTTGCGCGGCCGCGGCGGCGCCGGATTTCCGGCCGGTCTTAAATGGTCGTTCATGCCGAAAGTGTCGGACGGCCGCCCCGCGTATCTGGTGGTGAACGCCGACGAATCCGAGCCCGGCACTTGCAAAGACCGCGAGATCATGCGGTTCGACCCGCACATGCTGCTCGAAGGTTGCGTGATTGCCGGCTTCGCGATGGGTGCGCAGGCCGCCTATATCTATATCCGTGGCGAATTCTGGCTCGAGGCGCAGCATCTTCAGATAGCGATCGACGAGGCCTATGCGGCGGGGCTGATCGGCAAGAATGCCGGCGGTTCCGGCTATGACTACGACATCTATCTGCATCGCGGCGCCGGCGCCTATATCTGCGGCGAAGAAACCGGGCTTCTGGAGAGCCTCGAGGGCAAGAAGGGTCAACCGCGGCTGAAGCCGCCGTTCCCCGCCGCCTGCGGTCTTTATGGCTGTCCTTCGACCGTCACCAATGTCGAGACCATCGCCTGCGCGGCGCCCATCATGCGCCGGGGTGCTGCCTGGTTCGCGGCACTCGGGCGGCCGAAGAATACCGGCACCAAGCTGTTCTGCATCTCGGGCCATGTGAACAAGCCCTGCAACGTGGAAGAGGAGATGGGCATCCCCCTGAAGGAGCTCATCGAACGGCATGCCGGCGGCGTGCGCGGCGGCTGGGACAATCTGCTGGCGATCATTCCGGGCGGTGCTTCGGTGCCGATGCTACCGAAATCGATCTGCGACGAAGTGCTGATGGACTTCGACAGCCTGCGCGCGGTGCAGTCCGGCCTCGGCACGGCGGCCGTCATCGTCATGGACAAGTCCACCGATCTCATCGAGGCGATCGCAAGGCTTTCGCACTTCTACATGCATGAGAGCTGCGGCCAGTGCACGCCGTGCCGCGAAGGCACCGGCTGGATGTACCGGATCATGCAACGCATGGTGCGCGGCAATGCCGAGAATCGCGAGATCGAC
>DASYDA010000106.1:0-2621 GCA_036499865.1 Dongiaceae bacterium
TGCGGATTTCATCCGGGATGTCGAAGCCGGCGAGATCGTGGTGTTGGACCGCAACGGCGTGACCAGCATCAAGCCGTTCTCGCAGGTCGCCCAGCGCTTCTGCGTCTTCGAATATATCTATTTCGCCCGCCCCGACAGCGTCATCGAAGGCACCAGCGTCTACGAGGCGCGCAAGCGAATCGGCGCAGAACTGGCGCATGAAGCGCCGGTCGCGGCTGATGTCATCGTGCCGGTGCCGGATTCCGGGGTGCCGGCGGCACTCGGTTATTCGGCGGCATCGGGCATTCCCTTCGAATACGGGATCATCCGGAATCACTATGTCGGCCGCACCTTCATCGAGCCCAGCGACCATATCCGCCATCTCGGCGTAAAGCTGAAGCACAACGCCAACCGGGCGAAGGTCGAAGGACAGCGCGTGATCCTGGTGGACGATTCCATCGTCCGCGGCACCACCTCGAAGAAGATCGTCGAGATGATTCGCGCCGCCGGCGCCAAGGAGGTCCATATGCGGATCTCCAGCCCGCCCACCAGCCATTCCTGCTTCTACGGTATCGATACGCCGGAGCGGAAGCAGTTGCTGGCCGCGCGCATGGACGAAGCGGCGATGGCGGAGTTCATCGGCGCCGATTCGCTGGCCTTCATCAGCATTGACGGCCTCTATTCGGCGATGGGCTTCAAGGGCCGCGACAACGCCCATCCGCAATATTGCGACGCCTGCTTCACCGGCGATTATCCGACCGAACTCACCGACCAGAGCGGCGGCGAAACCACACAGCTCTCCCTGCTGGCGGAACGGGCGTAGTGCCTGAAGCGGCCGGTCGTCTCGCAGGGCGCATCGCCCTGGTCACTGGTGTGTCCCGCGGCATCGGCCGGGCGGTCGCCAAGGCTTATGCCGCCGAGGGCGCCGAACTGGTGCTGATCGCCCGCACCGTGGGCGGGCTCGAAGAACTCGATGACGAGATCCGGCGGATCTCTGGCCGGAGCAGTTTGCTGGTCCCGCTCGATCTCAAGGAATTCGATGCGATCGACCGCCTGGGCCAGGCGCTCTATGAGCGCTTCGGCCGCCTCGACATCCTGGTCGGCAATGCCGGCGATCTCGGCACGCTGACGCCGGTCGGCCATATCGAGCCCAAGGAATGGCAGCGCGTGCTCGATATCAATCTCACCGCCAACTGGCGCCTGATCCGCAGCCTCGATCCCTTGCTGCGCCAGTCAGAAGCCGGCCGCGCGATCTTCGTCACTTCCGGCGCGGCACACGGTGCACGCCCCTATTGGGGCACCTATGCGATCTCCAAGGCCGCCCTCGAAATGCTGGTCGTCACCTATTCAGAAGAGATCAAGGAAACCAAGGTGCGCGCCAACCTGATCGATCCCGGCCGCACCCGGACCCGGATGCGCGCCCAGGCCTTCCCCGGCGAAGACCCGGAAAGCCTGCCGACGCCGGAAGAGATCGCGCTCAAATTCATCGAGCCCGCCACCGCGGCCTTCGACGGCAACGGCCAGGTCATCAAGGCGCAGTAGCGCGCGTCTGCGTTTCTCCCTGATAGAACAACCCCCACCCTGTCCCGCCCCCAACTTGGGGGCGGGGACGCTGCTGCAAGAGCCATTCAGGATGGGGGGATCTCATAGCGGATCCGTTCAACGCAGTTTTAACTTACCTCCATCCGAGCCCCGCCCCCAAGTTGGGGGCGGGTTGGCGTGGGGGTTGCTCTATCCGTGTTGAACGCGCGCTATCCACGCCGCTTATTCGCGAGTGAAATCTTCCGGCCGACTTCCGGCGGCAGCGCCAATCCAGCATGGGCCGCCTTCACGCGCGCGATCACCTCGAAAATGTCGTCCGGCATTTCCGCGACGCGGCGCTTGTTCATGTCGATGAAAAGGATCAGCCATTCGCAGGTCGCCGCCAGTGCGCCGGTCTCTCCATGCTTCATCGTCTGGAACCAGTGAAAACGCTTCCGGTCGAAATCGACGAGCTGGGTTTCGATGCGGATCGGGTCGCCTTCGAAGAGTTCACCCTGATAGGTGATGTGCATTTCAGCGGCCATGGTCGAGATCCCGCGGCGCCTGATCATGTCGTAGCCGAATTCGATCGCGTCATAGGCGATGTCGAATCCTTCATCGAACGCCTTCAAATAGAAGGCGACATTCATGTGGCCATTGCCATCGATCCATTCCGGGCGGACCGAAAGGGAAGTCGCGACAAAGGGGGCGGAGATTTTCTGGAGAGAAAGCGGGGCGGACATGATCCTCGGGGCAATCCTATGACAATGCCCGCAAAATGCTGTGCCGCGGCGATGCGGTCAAGCGGCCCGCCGGATCGCCGGTCTTGCCGCCGGATCGCCGGTTTCGGCCGGCATTTCGCACAGCCGTATCACGGCTGAAAGCCGCGAAAAATATGAACAAGATCCAGCTTGGAATTGACTTCGTTCCTGGAACCGGCCTACGGTTTCCACAACGGGGTCCCAAAATTAATACAATTTAAAAGGGGGCTCCCGGCATACGCAAGAGGGAGACTCAATCAATGAAAACTCGGCTTTTCGCCGCTGCTGCGGCTTTCGTCCTGATCGCAGGCATGGGCACGGCCGCGCAGGCGGCTTCGACGCTGCGCTACTGCTCGGAGG
>DASYDA010000107.1:0-3319 GCA_036499865.1 Dongiaceae bacterium
GTCGCCGCCGCGATGTTTGCCCTTGCCGCCGCTGCCCTTGCGGATGTGGAACTCCTCCAACAGCACGGGGAAGCGCCATTCCAGGACTTCCGGATCGGTCAGCCTGGAATTGGTCATATGGGTCTGGACGGCGTCGGTGCCATCGAAATCCCGCCCGGCGCCGGAACCGCCGGAGACCGTTTCGTAATATTGATACTTGTCATTCCCGAAGGTGAAGTTGTTCATGGTGCCCTGTGACGCCGCCATCACGCCCAGGGCGCCGTAGAGCGCATCGGTGATGCATTGCGAAGTCTCGACATTGCCGCTCACCACCGCGGCAGGATATTGCGGCTTCAGCATCGAACCTTCGGGGATCACGATGTCCAGCGGCTCCAGGCAGCCGGCATTCATCGGGATGTCGTCGTCGATCAGCGTGCGGAAGACATAGAGCACGGCGGCCTTCGCCACTGCCGAGGGTGCGTTGAAGTTGGTCGGCAACTGCGCGCTGGTGCCGGTGAAATCCACCCGCGCACGCCGATTCTCGTGATCGACGGTGACCGCCACCGCGATCTTGGCGCCGTCGTCCATCTCATAGACGAACTTGCCGTCCTTCAGGCGCTCGATCACCCGGCGCACCTGCTCGGCCGCATTGGCGCGGACGTGATCCATATAGGCATGCACCACGTCGAGGCCGAAATCCTGCACCATGCGATGCAGTTCCTGGACGCCTTTTTCATTGGCCGCGACCTGGGCCGCGAGATCCGCCATGTTCTGGTCGGGATTGCGAGCCGGGTAGGGGCCGCTGGCGAGCAGCGTGCGCATTTCCTTTTCGCGGAAACTGCCGCGATCGACCATTTTCACATTGTCGATCAGCACGCCTTCCTGCTCGACCGAGCGGCTGTCCGGCGGCATGGAGCCCGGCGTGATCCCGCCGATATCGGCATGGTGCCCGCGGCTTGCCACATAAAACAGGATTTCACCGCTCTCCGCGTCCACCGTATTTCCGAAGACCGGGCTAATGACCGTGACATCCGGCAGATGCGTGCCGCCGTTATAGGGCGCGTTGAGCACATAGACGTCGCCGTGCCGCATCGCCGAGGTGCCGTCGCCGTTTCGGTTCTGCCGGATCACCGTTTCAACGCTCTCGCCCATCGATCCCAGATGCACCGGCATATGCGGCGCGTTGGCGATCAACCGGCCCTCGCGGTCGAAGAGAGCGCAGGAGAAATCCAGGCGCTCCTTGATGTTCACCGAATGGCTGGTCTTCTCCAGGGTCGAGCCCATCTGCTCGGCAATGGACATGAAGAGATTGTTAAAGATCTCCAGCATCACCGGATCAACCGTGGTGCCGATTGCCGGCCGACGCAAAGCGGCCACAATGCGATCCAGCACCAGATGCCCGCGATCATTGACCGAGGCGCGCCAATCCGGTTCCACCACCGTAGTCGATGTCGGATCGAGGATGATCGCCGGCCCATCGACGCTTTGGCCGGAGCGCATCTTGGCGCGATCGAAAACAGGGGCCCTGCGCTCTTCGCCATGCGCCCAGAACGGCACCTTTGCCAAGGGCTCTGCATCGGCGGTGCCCTGTGGGAGGATCGGATCGGCGACGCTTTCCGAGCGGCCGACCGCCTCCACCGAAACGGAATCCACGATCAGTGGCTTGTTCGGCACGATGAATCCGTATTGCTGCCGGTGCGCGGTCTCAAACCCCGATTTGATTTCCGCCGCACTCCCGAAGGCCGCGATCAAAGGGGTGTCGGTTCCCGCATATTTGAGATGCACCTGTGGCATCAGAGTGATCTCGTCTTCGGCGATTCCCTGGGCCCGGATCTCCTCTTTCGCGGCCTTTTCCAATTCCGCGATATCGGCGGAAAGGACGCGCATCAGGGAATCCTCGAAACGCGCTTCGACGGTGCGGTGGCGGATGGCACGAATATCGGCCAGGCCCATGCCATAGGCCGAGAGCACGCCCGCGAAGGGATGCAGGAAGATGCGCGTCATCCCGAGCGCATCGGCGACGCGGCAGGCATGCTGCCCGCCGGCGCCGCCGAAGCACGCCAAAGTGTAATGCGTGACGTCATAGCCGCGCTGGATCGAGATTTCCTTGATCGCATTCGCCATATTGGCGACGGCGATGGTGAGGAAGCCTTCGGCCACCGCTTGAGGAGAGCGTTTCTCCCCGGTCGCCTTCGCGATCTCGGCGGCGAGCGTGCCGAATTTTCGTACCACGGCTTCGCGGTCCAGCGGCTGATCGCCCTTCGGCCCGAAGACCTTCGGGAAAAAGTCCGGGTTCAACCTCCCCAGCATCACATTGCAATCGGTGACGGTGAGCGGGCCATTGCGCCGATAGCTGGCTGGGCCGGGATCGGCGCCGGCCGATTCCGGCCCCACCCGGAACCGCGCGCCGTCGAAGCTGAGGATCGATCCGCCCCCCGCCGCCACGGTGTGAATCTGCATCATCGGCGCCCGCATGCGCACGCCGGCGACCTGGGCCTCATAGCTGCGCTCGAAAGCGCCGTTGTAGTGCGAGACGTCGGTCGAGGTGCCGCCCATGTCGAAGCCAATGATCCGGTCGAAGCCCGCCTGGCGCGCGGTCTCCACCGCGCCGACGATGCCGCCCGCCGGGCCGGAGAGGATGCTGTCCTTGCCCTGGAACTGCTTTGCGTCGGTCAGGCCGCCATTCGACTGCATGAACATCAGCCGCGTGGTCGTGTTGCCGATCTCGCTTGCGACCTGGTCCACATAGCGGCGCAGGATCGGCGAGAGATAGGCATCGACCACGGTCGTGTCGCCGCGGCTCACCAGCTTCATCAGCGGCGAGACGTCATGGCTGACGGAGATCTGCGTGAAGCCGATCTCCCGGGCGATCGCCGCCAGCTGCTTCTCGTGTTCCGTGAAACGATAGCCATGCATCAGCAGAATGGCGACCGAGTGATAGCCGGATTTGAAGGCGCGGCTCATCTCCTCGCGCGCTTTCGCTTCTTCGAGCGCGATCAGGACTTCCCCTCCCGCGGTCACGCGTTCCGCGACTTCGATGACCGCGCTGTGGAGCAGTTCCGGAAGCTGGATCTTCCGCGCGAAGATTTTCGGCCGGTTCTGATAGGCGATGCGCAGGGCGTCGCGAAAGCCTTTGGTCGTCACCAGCAAGGTCCGCTCGCCCTTGCGTTCCAGCAGCGCATTGGTGGCCACCGTGGTGCCCATCTTGATCGCGGAAACCGTCTCCGGCAGCGGCTCGTTCGCCGAAAGACCGAGGATTTCGCGGATCCCCGCCATGGCGGCGTCGCGATATCGGCCGGGATTCTCCGAGAGCAGCTTATGGGTGATCAGGGCGCCGTCC
>DASYDA010000108.1:0-4569 GCA_036499865.1 Dongiaceae bacterium
GCGTCATCTCGGTGAACACTGCGAGCTTGAGCCCGCTGACGCCGTGATAGATCAGCGTGCCCAGGATGATCGCGAGCATGGTGAGGCCGAGCCCCGCCGAAGCGACGCAGAGGCCCATATAGATCCGGCTGTGGAGCCGGCGGCGATCGGGGAGGGTCATGATTCTACTGCCCCTGCTTTTCCATGCGGTGGAGCATGACGCGCGCCACGGCGAGCACGATGAAGGTGACGACGAACAGGATCAGGCCGAGCGCGATCAAGGCTGACGTGTAGAGATCGCCGGTCGCCTCGGTGAATTCGTTGGCGATGGTCGCGGAGATCGTGGTGCCCGGCGCCAGCAGCGAAGCCGCGATACGATGCGCGTTGCCGATCACGAAAGTGACCGCCATGGTTTCGCCAAGCGCGCGGCCCAGGGCCAGCATGACCGCGCCCATGACACCGGCGCGGGTATGCGGGACGACGATGCGGCGCACGACCTCCCAGGTGGTGCAGCCAAGGCCGTAAGCGGCTTCCTTCAGCACATGCGGCACGGTCTCGAAGACGTCGCGGGTGACCGAGGTGATGAAGGGCAGGATCATGATCGAGAGCACGATGGCCGCCGTGAACACGCCGATGCCGTAGGGCGGGCCGGCGAACAGGCGGTTGAGCACGGGGACGTCGTGAAACAAGGAGATCATGGCGGGCTGGAACGTGCGCTGCAGGAAGGGCGCCAGCACGAAGAGGCCCCAGATGCCGTAGATGATGCTGGGAATGCCCGCGAGCAGCTCGATCGCGATGGCGATCGGACGCGCCGCCCAGGCGGGGCAGAGCTCGGTGAGAAAAATCGCAATGCCGAGGCCGATGGGAACGGCGATGAGCAGGGCGATCGCCGAGGTGAGGATGGTGCCGTAAACCGGCGCGACGGCGCCGAATTTTTCCGTGACCGGATTCCAGCTTTCGCTGGTGAGGAAGGGGAGGCCGAAGGCCTTGAGCGCCGGGATCGAGCCCTGGACCAGCGAGACGAAGACGCCTCCAAGCAGGATCAGGACGATGAAGACGGAGCCTAAGGTAAGGGCTCGCATCAGGGGGTCACCAAACTTGCCGCCGCGCACCGCGCTCCTGCCTTTTGATGACGCCAACGAATTGCTCAATGAAACTTCAGCCATCTCAGCCCATCATCGCCGAACGGCGATCTAGAGTGAAGATGCATGTGGGGAACCGATTTGCATCGGTTCCCCGGCATGCTCGAGCGTGATCTATAGAACTTACGACAGTTCTATTACATTCCCGCGTAGACGGGCTTGCCGCCGGCGGTGATGTTCACCCAGCTCTTTTTGATGAGAGCGACCAGGGGGTCCGGCAGCGGCACATAGGCCAGCTCGTCGGCGAGCCCGTCACCCTTGGCATAGGACCAGTCGAAGAACTTCAGAGCCGCGGCCACGGCGGCCGGATCCTTCGGCTGCTTGTGGAAGAGGACGAAGGTCGCGCCGGAGATCGGCCAGGTCTTGGCGCCGGGCTCGTTGGTGAGCACGACGTTGAAATCCTTGGCGGCAGTCCAATCGACGCTGCTGGCGGCAGCCTGGAAGGCTTCCGCGGTCGGCGTGACGGTCTGGCCTTCCTTGTTGATCATCTTGGCGTAGGTCAGGTTGTTCTGCTTGGCATAGGAATATTCGACATAACCGATCGAACCGCCGGTCTGGCCGACGTCGGCGGAGACGCCTTCGCTGCCCTTGGCGCCGATGCCGACCGGCCATTCGAGCGCGGTGTTGGCGCCGACCGAGCTCTTCCAGTCTTCGCTCATCTGCGAGAGGTAGTTCGCGAAGATGAAGGTGGTGCCCGATCCGTCGGAGCGGTGAACGACCGCGATCGCCTGCGAGGGAAGCTTCAGCGAGGGGTTGAGCTTCGCGATGGCCGCGTCATCCCAAGAGGTGATCTTGCCCTGGAAGATGTCGGCCAGGGTCTTGCCGTCGAGCACGAGATCGCCCGGCTTCACGCCTTCGAGGTTGACCACCGCGACGACGCCGCCCAGCACGGTCGGGAACTGGACGAGGCCCGACTGATCGAGCTCCTCGGGCTTCAACGGCATGTCGGAAGCGCCGAAGGTGACGGTGTCGGCTTTAATCTGCTTGATGCCGCCGCCGGAACCGATCGACTGGTAGTTCAGACCAATACCGGTCTCCTTGTGGTAGGAGTCGGCCCACTTGGCATAGATGGGATAGGCGAAGGTCGAGCCGGCGCCCGAGATATCCCCGGCGGAAGCCAGCGTCGGCAGAGCGACCGATGCCGTGCTCAGCATCGCCGCAGCCGCGATCAATCGAGTGAAGTCCAGTTTCATGACAGCCTCTCTATTAAATGTGGGTCGAACGTCGTCCTCAGACGGAAATCGGCTCGCTCCGAATTCTCGTCCAATGTGGTTGATGGAACCGAGCGGGGTCGGGAAAGCTTCATTGCGGGCAGAAGCTATTCACGGTCTGTTACGGTCTGATGACAGTTATTTAACGAAACCAAGTCGAATCCCTTAACCCCTCGGGGCATCGCCCGGGCGGCGACCTTGCTGCAGACGCTGAAATCGGTTACGACCCCATGCCCAAGAGATTGGGCGCCGAAACTCAGACCTCATCCGCTGGCTGAAGCGACCGCTTAATGTCTGATTCCACAGAAAAATTCCTGCTTCCAGCCGGACTTTCCGATGGTCTGCCGCCGGATGCCGGATTCGAGGCCGCCATTGTCGAGCGCCTGCTGGGCGTCTTCGCGGCCTGGGGTTATGAGCGTGTCAAACCGCCGCTGATCGAGTTCGAGGACAGCTTGCTTTCCGGACCCGGGGAGGCGATGGCGTCACATACCTTCCGGCTGATGGATCCGGTTTCGCAGCGGATGATGGGTCTCCGGGCCGACATCACCCCGCAAGTCGGGCGAATCGCCGCCAGCCGACTCCGCCAGGCCCCCCGACCGGTCCGACTTTCCTATGCCGGCCAGGTGCTGCGGGTGAAAGGCGAGCAGATGCGCCCCGAGCGCCAGATCGGCCAGGCCGGGATCGAGCTGATTGGGGCGACGGCCGCCGCCGCCGATGCGGAAGTGGTGCTGCTGGGCGTGGAAGCGCTCACCGCGACCGGCGTGAAGCAGCTCGTCGTCGATCTCAACATCCCGACTCTCGCCCCGGCGATTTTGCGCGAATCGAAGATCGCCGATGCCAAATCCTTGATTGCCGCACTGGACCGCAAGGATCCCACCGCCGTGCGTCAACTCGCCGGCGATCTGGCGCCGGTCCTGGAAGCCTTGATCGAATCGGTCGGCCCCGCGGAATCGGCGGTGGCACGACTGCAATCGCTGAAGCTCGCAGGTGAATCGGCCGCGCATCGCGAACGATTGCTGGAAGTGGTGACGCTGATCCGCCGGGCGCGACCCGACCTCACGCTGACCATCGACGCCACGGATCACCGGGGATTCGAGTATCATACCGGCGTCACGTTTTCGCTCCTCGGACCGAAGGTGCGCGGTGATTTCGGCCGGGGCGGGCGCTATATCAACCAAGCCGGCGAAGCCGCGACCGGCTTCACGCTTTACCTGGATACGCTGTTGCGGGCCTTGCCGTCTCCACCCCAGCCGCGCCGGGTCTTCGTGCCGCTGGGTGTTTCGCCTGCCGAAGCCGCGCGGCTGCGCGCCGAGGGGTGGACCACGATCCAGGGCGTGGAACCGGTATCCGATGCCGCTGCGGAAGGTCGGCGGCTGGGCTGCATGCGGCTTTGGAGCGACGGCGGCCTGATGGCGCTGGACTGAATTTTCATCGAGCTGAACGGGAAATCGAATGGCGAATGTCGCGGTGATCGGGTCGCAATGGGGCGACGAGGGCAAGGGCAAGATCGTGGACTGGCTGTCGGAGCGCGCCGATGTCGTGGTGCGGTTCCAAGGCGGTCACAATGCCGGCCACACGCTGGTGATCGGCAACCAGACCTTCAAATTGTCGCTGCTGCCCTCGGGCATCGTGCGGCCGGGCAAGCTCTCTGTGATCGGCAACGGCGTCGTGGTCGATCCCTGGGCGCTGTTGCGCGAGATCGAGACATTGCGTGGCCAGGGGGTCGCCGTTTCGCCGGATAACCTGGCGATCGCGGAAAACGCCGCACTCATCCTGCCGCTCCACGCGAAGCTCGATTTGTTGCGTGAAGAAGCGCGGGGCAGCGCGAAGATCGGCACCACAGGTCGCGGCATCGGTCCGGCCTATGAGGACAAGGTCGGCCGCCGCGCGATCCGCACCTGCGACCTCGACGATCTGGAGAGCCTCCCCGACAAGGTCGAGGCGCTGCTGCTGCATCACAACGCCTTGCTGAAAGGCATGGGGGCGCCGACCGTCGATGGCGCGGAATTGCTGGCGCAGCTTCGGGAAGTCGCGCCGAAGATCACCCCCTTCGTGCGGGTGGTCTGGCAGCAGCTCAACGAAGCGCGCCGCCGCGGCGACCGTATCCTCTTCGAGGGCGCCCAGGCGGTGATGCTGGACATCGACCACGGCACTTATCCTTATGTGACGTCGTCCAATACCGTGGCGGGACAGATCGCGGCGGGCGCCGGGATCGGGCCCAGCGCCGTCGGCCATGT
>DASYDA010000109.1:0-4050 GCA_036499865.1 Dongiaceae bacterium
TTGCGTCTCGTCACCGTTCAGCGCGCCGGCAAGCGTGCGATGGATGCGGAAGCCATGCTCCGCGGCATGGCGTTGAAGCCCGGTGCGATCCTGCCGTGACCCGCTTCAAGCTCACCATCGAATATGACGGCGGACCTTTCGTCGGCTGGCAGCGCCAGAAAAACGGCACGAGCATTCAGCAGGCGCTGGAAGAGGCGATCTACCGCATCACCGCCGAGACCGTGCAGGTCTGTGGCGCCGGGCGGACCGATTCCGGCGTGCATGCCCTGGGCCAGGTCGCGCATTGCGATATCGAGAAGAAGATCGCGGCCGACAAGTTGCGCGACGCGATCAACTACCATCTGAAGCCGGCGTCGATCGCCGTGGTGGCATCGGAAGTCGCCGCTCCGGATTTCCACGCCCGCTTCTCGGCCGTCGGCCGCTCCTATCTCTATCGGATCGTCAACCGCCGGGCGCCGCTCACCGTCGACCGCCTGCGCGCCTGGCAGATCAGCAGCAAGCTGGATTCCGACGCCATGCACGCGGCCGCGCAGATTCTGGTCGGTCGGCACGATTTCACCACTTTCCGTGCCTCGCTTTGCCAGGCGAAGTCGCCAATCCGGAATCTCGATCGCTTGAGCGTCCATCGGATCGGCGAGGAGATTCAGGTGGTCGTCGAAGCACGCTCGTTCCTGCATCACCAGGTGCGCAACATGGTGGGCACGCTGCGCCTGGTGGGCGAGGGCGATTGGTCGAAGGACGATGTCGCCGCCGCCCTCGAAGCCCGCGACCGCAGCAAAGGTGGGCCGACTGCGCCGCCGGACGGGCTCTATCTCACAAGCGTGAAATACGAGCCGCTGTAACTGCGATCGTCATGCGCAGACTTGCCCGGCGATGACGATGGGGTTTGTGGTTCTAGACGTGTTTTGACCCGGCGCCGATCTTTTCGACCAGTTCCTCCAGGATCGGCAACTGCCCTTTCAGGAGACGCTCTCGCGCCTCGTCGATGCCAAACCATTCGGCGCGATCCACTTCCGGAAAACTCTGCATCCGCCCTGATTTGGGTGGCCATTCCATCTCGAACAGATTGCTGCGTGCCGAGCTGGCATCGAGATCGCCCTCCACGGCGAAAGCATGGACGGTCTTTCCGCCCGGCTGCTTACGCGGCGTGAGTTCCAGGAAATCGCCGTCCATCTGGGTGCCGATCTCTTCATTGAACTCCCGGCGCGCCGCATCAAGAGGCGCCTCATCCTCCAGAAATTCGCCCTTCGGGATCGACCAGACGCCAAGATCTTTCTTCGCCCAGAACGGCCCGCCGGGATGCGCCAGCAGCACCTCGAGGACACCGGAGCGCTTTCGATAGAGCAGAAGCCCGGCGGTTTGCTTTGCCATGGAAGCCGCTTGAAAAAATTAAACTGCGATGTGGAGACATCATAACAAAAAGAAACGGCGCGCTTCGTTCCCGAAGCGCGCCGTCCAACCATTCGGCCTTAGGCAGCGTGGGCGCTACCATTGCTCTTTCCGCCGCTCGTGGGCGGCCGGTCCGTGGCGACGTCACCCACCGGTTCCCCGGTCTTCTCGGCCAACAGGACCGAGAGCAGAGCCTGCATGACATTGCCGCCGCCCGTGGCGCCCGAGCCGCTCGTGCCGCCGATCGCGATCCGCGGCACGATATCGACGCCGGATTTCTCCAATCGTCACCAGCGCCACCTTATGCAGGCGGTACTGGAACGGGAAAAAGAAGTGGTAACCGCCGCGCAGGACCTGCGGTTGATAGCCGGCTTCCCCGTTCAGCGCGATCAACCCGGATGAGACCGAGCCTTTCGCGCTCCACAGCTTCTCGACGATGGCGATGCTGTTGTTCGAGATGTAGCGAATGACGCCGGCGATCCGGACGAAAAGGAGCGCAAGCGCTATCGATCCGGTCAGCCAGAGCCAACCGGGCACAAGGGACAAGAAGTCCAACATGATGGAACGATCCTCCAAGACGGGCCTCATCCGGCCCGACGGAAGTGGCATAGCCCCGAATGGGCTTCCCCACAGTGATGGATCGAAATGGGAATCCGCTGGCGTCGCTTCTACACGCGTTTCGCGATATTCTGCGTAATTCCTAAAAGCTCAGACGAAGCAGCAGCTTGTGGGGAAATCGCAAAATGCGAAACGGCGGTTTAGCCTGCAAATACCTCTCAGATGCGCTTGCGCATATGCGTGATGGTGCCGCCTTTGTAGGGCTCTTCCAGGTAAACGCGATAGCCGAGCTTGCGATAGAAGGCGATGTTCTCCGCGAACAGCTTATTGGTGTAGAGCCGGATTTCGGTTTGCCCCAAGGACTTCACCAGCGTCTCCGCATGTGCCATCAGCAGGCGGCCATATCCCTTGCCTTGGCGGGACGGTGACACCTCAACATTCTCGATCAGCAGATGGTCGGTTTCCCGGATCGTCTCGATCAGCGCCACCAGGCCCCCGTCTTCATCCAGCACATCGATCCGGTGCTTGCGGATCGCGACGTCGTAGTCGGCGGTCATCGGTTTCGGTGCGCGTCCGATCACCGCGATCCATTTCGCATAGGCCTCGCGGGTAAGCGCCGCCACCGCCTCGGCATCCGACGCAATCGCGCGCCGCAGCGCGGGAGTCATGCCGCTGCCCGCTAAGCCGCGTGGCTTCGCAGCCAGCCCGGCAGTTCCGCGATGCTCTCGAGCTTCGCGTAGCGCGGCGAATTCGCCGGCGCCTCGGCATGCTCGTGCGCCCAGGTGATGTGATAGGGGATATGAATGCCCCAGAGCCCGGCCTCGATGGCCGGCAGAACGTCGGATTTCATGGAGTTGCCGATCATCACCGCCTGTTCGGGTTTCGCGCCATCGCGCGTGAAGATGCGCCGATAGATATCGGCCTTCTTTTCGCTGACGATATCGATCGCATCGAAATAGTCGCCGAGACCGGAGCGCGCCAGTTTCTGTTCCTGGTTGAGGAGATCGCCCTTGGTGACCACGACCAGCCGGTATTTGTCTTTCAAGGCCTGCAAGGTGTCCGCAACGCCGGGCAAGGCCTCGACGGGATGTTCCAGCATGGCGCGGCCGAGCTGCATGATCTCGTGGATGGTCTTTGCGGTAACAGCGCCGCGAGTCAGGTCGATGGCGGTCTCGATCATGGAAAGCGTGAAGCTTTTCACGCCATAGCCGTAGAGATCCAGGTTGCGGCGCTCCACCTCGAAGAGCCGCGCCGCCATATGGTCGGGATCGCCGCAACCCTTCAATAGTTCGAGGAACTGCTGCTGGGTCAGATGGAAGATGCTCTCATTGTGCCAGAGCGTGTCGTCGGCATCGAAGCCGATGGTGGTGATGGTCATGATCTCAATTCGAATCCGTTGTTTCGATGAGCCCGCTATTTTGCACCGCCCAGAGGGGCATGGACGAGGAGTGTCAAATCGGGCTCGCCATTGACGATAAAGCTGGTGTGTTCCATGACGATATCGCCTTTTCCTTTCAACCGCAGCACCTTGATGCCTTCGGCGCTGGCTAGGACATCATGTCGCCGCCACCACAGCCGGAATTCCGGCGAGCGGCGCTGGATCTCCTTGACCAGCGCTTCAAGGCTCGCATCGCCGCGCTGCTTCGCATAGTCGCCGCGGAATTTCGCGACCATCTTCGGAGCGTCGGTTTCCCAGTTCGGCATCATGGCGCGCACTTCCGGATCGGTGAACACCATCCGCAGCAGATTGCGCTCCTCCGGTGTGCGGCTTTCGAAACCGAAGATGCGGTCCGCCGGCTTGTTCCAGGCAACGGCATCCCATCGCGTGGTGCGGATATAGGCTGGATAATGCGGGAACCCATCCAGCATCCGCTGCAGCGCCGGCGAAACCTGCCGCACCGGCGCCAGTGGAGGCGCGGCTTCCCGATCCATGAGGATGAAGAGATGCTGCCGTTCCGCCCCACTGAGGCGCAAGGCCCGCACCACATTCTCCAGGAAGTCCGGCGAGACGCGGATCTCGCGACCCTGTTCGAACCAGGTGTACCAGGTGAGACCGACACCGGCGAGCGAGGCCACTTCCTCGCGCCGCAATCCCTTGGTGCG
>DASYDA010000110.1:0-6058 GCA_036499865.1 Dongiaceae bacterium
CCGGAACCTCGCCGAGATGATCCAGGCCGAGCCGCTCCAGGGCCGGCGCCACGCGATCCGGGGATGCGCCCCAGTAATCCGCCCAGAACGCGAGGTTCTCCGTTACGGTCAGGTGGGATTTCACGGCATCGAGATGGCCAATGCTGCGCAGCCGCCGCCGATGCGCCTCGGCCTCGCTGTGGATATCCACGCCGTCCCAGGTGATGCGGCCTTCGATCGGCCGCGCCAGCCCGGCCATCAGCCGCAATAGGCTCGATTTGCCGCTGCCATTGGGCCCGGCCAGCCAGAGGCAGCCCTCGGGATCGAGGGCGAAAGCCAGATCGTCGAAAACCAGGGTCTCGCCGCGCTGGCAGGCGAGGCTTTGCCCTTCAAAACAGGCCATCGGGCTCGAATCACTGCTGACGGAAAGAAACAGGCGGCCGCAGACTAGCCCGGCGGTGAAAGCCGCGCCAACGGGAAGGTGAGGATATCACCTGGATGAAACCGGGGTGAGAACCCGGCAGGAAGGGAAACGGGCGGACGCCACGCCCCAAGGGGATGGGATGGGCGCGGCGTCCTGCCCTCTTCCGGAGCGTCGCTCGGGGGTAACACGACGCTACCGATTCGGCCTGTACCGGCGTCTTGTCATCGCCGGCGGTCAGGGGCATCACGACGGTGGGCCGAACACCGTTCAAACAGAGGGGATGAACTCTGTCCAAGGAAACGGTCTCAATGTCCTGAGGCCGCATTAAGACCTGAATGTGGCAAGATTGTGATTTCGGGCCGGTTTCAAGCCTTTGACGGTAGGTTTCCCTTTGATTTTCGGGGCCTACCCGCAAAGGCTCTCGCTGGACCTAAAACCTCATGTTATAGATTTCGCTGCCAGCGGCCCGGTCCATTCGGCGGATCCACGTCGAGTCGGGTTGCAGATTGAACCCCATCGCTCGACCCCATTGCGCCATCTCCATGTCCTGTGGATCGACGCGCCAGAATCGGGAGACCTACATTGCCTGCCGGATTGAACAGCCTGAAGACCCGCAAGACCCTTAAAGTCGGGACCCGTTCCTATGACTATTTCAGCCTGAAGGCCGCGGAAAAGACGCTGGGCGATATGTCCAGTTTGCCGAATTCCATGAAAGTCCTGCTCGAGAACCTGCTGCGCTACGAAGACGGCCGCACGGTCACCGTGGAGGATGTCAAAGCCGTGGCGCGCTGGCTGGTGGACCGCAAGTCCGACCGGGAAATCGCCTATCGCCCGGCCCGGGTGCTGATGCAGGACTTCACCGGCGTTCCCGCGGTGGTCGATCTCGCGGCGATGCGCGAGGCGATGCAGAAGCTGGGTTCCGACGCCACGCAGATCAACCCGCTTTCCCCGGTCGATCTCGTCATCGACCATTCTGTCACGGTGGATTTCTTCGCCGGCGCCGGCGCCTTCAAGAAGAATGTGGATCTCGAATATCAGCGCAACGGCGAGCGCTATGCCTTCCTGCGCTGGGGCCAGACCGCGTTCAACAATTTCCGCGTCGTCCCGCCGGGAACCGGCATCTGCCACCAGGTCAATCTGGAGCATCTCTCCCAGGTGGTTTGGACCGCGAAGGAAGCGGTGCCCGCTTCTAAAGGCAAGCGCGCCGCCACGAAGAATATCGCCTATCCCGATACGCTGGTCGGCACCGACAGCCACACCACCATGGTGAACGGCCTGGCGGTGCTGGGCTGGGGCGTCGGCGGCATCGAGGCGGAAGCGGCCATGCTGGGCCAGCCGGTTTCCATGGTCATCCCGGAAGTGATCGGCTTCAAGCTGATGGGCCGGCTGAAGGAGGGGGCGACCGCCACCGATCTCGTCCTCACCGTCACCGAGATGCTGCGCAAGAAGGGCGTGGTCAACAAGTTCGTCGAATTCTACGGCCCCGGCATCGACGAGCTCTCGCTCGCCGATCGCGCCACCATCAGCAATATGGCTCCGGAGTATGGCGCGACCTGCGGCTTCTTCCCGGTCGATGCCGAGACCCTTCGTTATCTCAAGGCCACCGGCCGCAAGGCGGACCGGATCGCTTTGGTCGAGAAATACGCGAAGGCGCAGGGCATGTGGCGGGACAAGAAGACGCCGGACCCCGTCTTCACCGATTCGCTGCATCTCGACCTTTCCACCGTGGAACCGAGCATGGCCGGGCCGAAGCGGCCGCAGGACCGGGTGCCGCTGTCGAGTGTGTCGGAATCCTTCCGCAAGGCGCTCACCGACGTCTTCGCCCGCAAGGGCAATGAGAGCGCGGTCTCGGTGCGCGGCTCCGATTACGAGATCAGCGACGGCTCGGTGGTGATTGCCGCCATCACGAGTTGCACCAACACCTCCAATCCCAGCGTGCTGCTGGGCGCCGGCCTCCTGGCGCGCAATGCAGTGCAGAAGGGCCTGAAAGTGAAGCCCTGGGTGAAGACCTCGCTGGCGCCGGGCTCGCAGGTGGTCACCGACTATCTGAAGAATGCCGGCCTCAACACCTTCCTCGACAAGCTCGGCTTCAATCTGGTCGGCTATGGCTGCACCACCTGTATCGGCAATTCCGGCCCGCTGCCGGACCCGATCGCCGATGCGATCGTGAAAGGCGATCTGGTGGCCGGCGCCGTGCTCTCCGGCAACCGCAACTTCGAAGGCCGCGTCAACCCGAACTGCAAGGCGAACTACCTCGCCTCGCCGATGCTGGTGGTGGCCTATGCGCTGGCGGGCAGCCTCAAGATCGATATCACCCAGGAGCCGCTGGGCTATGACAAGAAGGGCAAGCCGGTCTATTTGAAAGATGTCTGGCCGAGCAGCCAGGAAATCGCCGATGCGGTCGCCAAATTCGTGAAGCCTTCGGACTTCAAGAAGCGCTATGCGGATGTCTTCAAGGGCGATGCCAATTGGCGCAAGGTGAAGACCGCCAAGGGCCTCACCTATAGTTGGGACAAGAAGTCCACCTATGTGGCGAACCCGCCCTATTTCACGCATCTCTCCAAGGCTATCGGCACGATCGGCGATATCACCGGCGCACGTCCGCTGGCGATCCTCGGCGATTCGATCACCACGGATCACATCAGCCCGGCGGGATCGATCAAGAAGGATGGGCCGGCGGGACAATACCTCGCCAAGAACGGCGTCGCGGCCAAGGACTTCAACTCCTATGGCTCGCGGCGCGGCAATCACGAAGTCATGATGCGCGGCACCTTCGCCAATATCCGGCTGAAGAACGAGATGGCGCCCGGCACCGAAGGCGGCGTCACTCGCTATATGCCGGCGGGCGACGGCATGTCGATCTATGACGCGGCGATGAAATACCAGGCGGCGAAGATCCCGCTCGTCATCGTTGCCGGCAAGGAATACGGCACCGGATCGTCGCGCGACTGGGCGGCCAAGGGCACCATGCTCCTGGGCGTCAAGGCCGTGCTGGTGGAGAGCTTCGAGCGCATCCACCGCTCGAACCTGGTGGGTATGGGCGTGATGCCCTTGCAGTTCAAGGGCGACATGACGCGGAAGTCGCTGTCACTGGACGGCTCGGAGACCTTCGACGTCACCGGCTTTGCCAAGGGCATCAAGCCGGGCATGGACGTGACGGTGAAGATCACCCGCGCCAACGGCAAGAGCGAGGAGATCAAGGCGATCTGCCGTATCGATACGCTGGATGAAGTCGAGTATTTCAAGCATGGCGGCATCCTGCCCTACGTGCTCCGGAACCTCGCCAAGGCGGCGGCCTAAGGAGTGGCGTGAGGTCACCGCATAAGTTTCGGGCGGTCGCAAGCGACACCATCTGCTTGCGGCCGCCGAAAACTTCAGACCTCCTCGCGATCGCATCTCTTTTAGAAATTCAGACTCGGCGATATCTGCTTGCCGACCTTCGGCCAGTGGGACGCGCGTTGTTACGCGACTACAACCGACCTGGGGCCATCGGTGCGCGGTGGGTCCGCAATCAGACGCCGTCAATCAATCCCGCGCTTGTCGCCATCGATGGCGTGCGTCTGGTGGGCTACGGCGCAGTGCGCAGCCGAATCCACATCACGCAGCTTTTTGTCGCAGACGAATATCGTGGGCGTGGGCTTGGCTATCGCCTGACCATGGCGTTGATCGACGAAATTCGGGAACGCGACGCGAAGGCCGGCTGGATCACCCTCAACGCCGCGCCTAGTGCCGTCCCGGCCTATCTTCGCATGGGATTCCAGGCGAGCTGGCCCCGTTTCGAGAGAGACGGAATTGTCGCTCAGCCGATGGGAATCGAAATCGCCTGAGCATTCAGTGCCGGAAGTGCCGGATCCCCGTGAACACCATGGCGAGGCCGGCCTCGTCGGCGGCCTTGATGACGTCGTCATCGCGCATCGAGCCGCCGGGCTGGATGACGGCGGTGACGCCGGCTTCCGCCGCCGCCAGCAAACCGTCGGCGAAGGGGAAGAAGGCGTCGGAGGCGACCACGGCACCCTTGGCGAAGCTCTCCGCCTGGCCGGCGGTCTTCGCGGCTTCCATCGCTTTCCAGGCGGCGATGCGCGAGGAATCGACCCGGCTCATCTGGCCGGCGCCGACGCCCACCGTGGCGCCCTCTTTCGCATAGACGATGGCATTCGACTTCGCATGCTTGGCGACGGTGAAGGCGAAGAGGAGATCGGCGACCTCGCTCCGGCTCGGCGCGCGCTTGGTCACCAGCTTCAAGTCGCTCTCTTTCGTCACGGCGGAATCGCGATTCTGCACGAGGAGCGCACCGGAGATGGAGCGGATCGCAATGCCCGGCGCATCGCGGCCCGGCATGGAGCCGGTTTCGATCAGCCGCAGATTCTTCTTCGCGCCCAGTATCTTCAATGCTTCAGGGGTGAAGCCCGGGGCGATGATGACTTCGGAGAAGAGCTTGGCGATCTCCTCGGCGGCAGCGCCGTCCAGCGGGCGATTGGCGGCGATGATGCCGCCGAAGGCGGAGACAGGATCGCAGGCAAGCGCCCGGCGATAGGCGGTCAGGAGATCCTTCGCCAAAGCGACGCCGCAGGGATTGGCGTGCTTGATGATCGCGATGGCGGCACCGTCCGCTCGCGCATCGAATTCGGCGGCGAGCTCGAAGGCGGCATCGGCATCGTTGAAGTTGTTGTAGGAGAGTTCCTTGCCCTGGAGCTGCTTGCCGCGGGCGACGCCGGGCCGTGCCTCGGCGGTGCGATAGACGGCGGCCTGCTGGTGCGGGTTCTCGCCATAGCGCAAGGTCTGCGTCAACTCGCCGGAGATGCTGAAGCGCGGCGGAAAGCTTTCGTTCGCCTGTGCCGCCATCCAGGTGCTGATGGCGGAATCATAGGCCGCCGTGCGGGCATAGGCGCGGCGCGCCAGGGTCTTCCGCAATTCGAGCGTAGTCGCGCCATTGTGCTGCTTCATCTCTTCGACAACCGCCGCGTAATCGGCGGCATCGACCAGCACGGTGACGAAGTCGTGATTCTTCGCGGCGGCGCGGATCATCGCCGGCCCCCCGATATCGATGTTCTCGATGCAATCCTCCCAGCCCTTGCCGGCGGCGATGGTCGCCTCGAAGGGATAGAGATTGACCGCGACGAGATCGATATCGCCGATGCCGTGCGTCTGCTGGGCCTCGACATGTTCGGCTGAATCGCGGCGCGCGAGGATGCCGCCATGGATCTTGGGATGCAGCGTCTTCACCCGCCCGTCCATGATCTCCGGAAAGCCGGTATGGGCGGAGACCTCGGTCACCGGAATGCCTGCTTTCCGCAGCGCCGCGGCGGAGCCGCCGGTGGAAAGGATCTCGACGCCTTGCCCGGCCAGGAAGCGCGCGAAGTCTTCGAGGCCGGCCTTGTCGGAAACCGAGATCAAGGCGCGGCGGATCGGTCGTTCAATGGTCATCGTGACTCTCTATTTGCGGCTGCTCTCGCGCTGGATCAGCCATTTGACTTCGGTGCGGTCGTTGTCGATCGGGCCCATCACCACGAGCTGCTGGGTGCGGCGGACCCGGCCCTGCGCGCCGATCGAGGCGCTTTCCGCCAAGGCGATCTCGCCGCCTTGGATGCGGACGCGCCAGAACGATCCCTTTGGCAGCTTCAGCAGCGCCGCCTGGCCGTTCTGGGTGATGGAAGC
>DASYDA010000111.1:0-5500 GCA_036499865.1 Dongiaceae bacterium
ACGCTGGCGCGCCAGCTCGTTGCTGGCGATCTCGGCGAAGGTCGTCGTATGGATGGTGTCGCCGCCGGGCAGCCGGGCCTGGATGTCCTCGCCATAGGCGCGGGTGGCTTCGTCGAACAGCCCGACGAAGACCAGATGCAAGCCCGGCGCGTTGCGGCTCCGCTGGTTGATGCGCGCATGGACCAGACTGACGAGATCGGCGCCGCTGACGCCCGCCGCATCGGCTTCGTCCAGCAGCGTATCGATCAGCCGCTGCAATTCCAGCAGCCGCGGACGCACCGGGGCCCGCACGCTGCTGCTGACGAAGGTGCCGTGTCCCGGCTTCGTCTCCAGCAGGCCCACCGCCTTCAATTCCTTATAGACCTGGCTGACCGTCATGGGCGCGATGCCGAGCTGCGTCGCCATCGCGCGCACGGTGGGAAGCTGCAATCCCGGCGCGAGCTGGCCGTCGACGATGCCGTACTCGATCACGCCACGCAGCTGAACCCCGAGTGGTACGGGCAGATCCGGATCGACATTGAAGGGCATCTGGAGCGCTTTTGCCTTATGCGTTCTTTGTGTTCTTAGGGACTATAACACCGTTTGAGGGAGGTTCAAGCAAGCTGCGCGCCCGAAAACCGGCGGCCGCCATTTCGCTATTGCAGCAAGTTGACAGCGCGCGGATCGATGGTGTCATATTCGACTATAACAATAGTTCAAACAGGGCAGGCTTCAGCAACAATCAGCACAGGGAGACATCCGATGAAACGGCTGGTCCGTCTGGTTACCTTTGTCATCACCCCCATGGTCATCGCCCTCATCGGGTTGAGTACCACGGCGGAAGCGGTGAATCGCGGCGGCAAGATGATCTATGCGCGTTACGCGGATTCCTTGTTTCTCGACCCGGTCCTGAATGATGCGAATGTCGATATCTGGATCTTGACCAATCTTTTTGACACCCTGTTGCAGCCGACCGCGGATGGGAAAAGCGTGGTGCCCGGGCTTGCCGCCAGCTACGCGGCATCCGATGACGCGCTCACCTATACGCTGAAGCTCCGGCCGGGCATCAAGTTCTCGGATGGCAGCCCGATCACCGTCGATGACGTGAAATGGTCGCTGGATCGCGCGCGCAATCCGAAGGAAGGCATCTGGAACTTCACGCTGGAATCGATCGATTCCATCGAGACCCAGGGCAGCGACACCGTGATCCTGCACCTGAAGCACACCGATCCGACCATCGTCGCGGCGCTCGCCACCTTCAATTCCGGCATCCTGCCGAAGAAACCTTTCGAAGCCTCCGCGGGCGCCACCGATGACGACAAGGCCAAGGCCTTCGCCGAGCATCCGATCGGTTCCGGCGCCTTCATGTTCGACAGCTGGCAGCGCGGCACCCAGATGGTGCTGAAGCGCAATCCCTATTATTGGCAAATGGGCGAGGACGGGAAGCCCTTGCCTTATCTCGACGAACTCGATTTCCCGGTCATCCCCGACGACGCCACCCGCATCCTGAAATTGCAGGCGGGCGAGATCGATGGCGCCGAGCTCATCCCCTATGCGCGGGTCGCCGAGCTGAAGAACGATCCCAATCTCGACATGGTGCTGTTCCCCTCGACCAAGGTGACCTTCCTCGCCATGAACGTGCGGCCGAAGCTGAACGACGGCTCGCCCAACCCGCTTTCCGACGTCCGCGTGCGCCAGGCGCTGAACTATGCGGTGGACAAGAACGCAGTGGCGAAAATCGTGACCTTCGATGTCGGCAAGCCGGTGGTCTCGTTCATGTCCTCCGCGACGCCGCTGGTCTCCGGCGACAGCCCCGCCTATTCCTTCGACCTGGCGAAGGCCAAGGATTTGCTGAAACAGGCCGGCGTCGCGGACGGCACGCAGATCACATGCCTCGCGCTGGCCGGCAGCGCCGACGACACCGCCATTCTTTCCATCGTCCAGCAGATGTGGGCGCAGGTCGGGGTGAAGCTTAGCATCGAGCAGGTCGATAACGCGACCCGCACCCAGCGCTACCGCGACGCCGATTTCCAGATGCGCACTTCGCTCTGGACCGACGACATCGCCGATCCCAGCGAGATCGCCTCCTATTTCGCTTATTTCCCGAACATCCAGTCGCTGCATGGCGGCTGGCAGGACAAGCAGGTCGACGCCCTCTACGAGCAGGGCCAGAAGGAGATCGACGCCGCGAAACGCACCGATATCTATAAGCAGATCCAGAAGACCTATATGGACGCCGCACCCATCCTGTTCCTGTATGAATCCCCTTATCCGGTCGCCTTGCGCAAATCGGTGAAGGGCTTCGTCCAGATCCCGCTGGGCAATAACGTCTTTTCGGGTGCCCATATCGAGAAGTAGACTTCACCATCCCGTGGGACGGGCGGCGCTCCGTAGCGGCCTCGGCCGGTAGCGGAGCGCCTGTCCTGCCGAGTGGCGACCCACGCCCGTTTTGAGAACGAGGGAATCCTTGAATCTGAACTATGTCGTCGTTCGGCTGGTGCAAATCCTGCCGACGTTCCTGTTGATCATGGTGGTCGCGTTCGTGCTGGTGCGCCTGTTGCCGGGCGATCCGACCAGCGCCATCCTCGGCATCCATGCCACGGAAGCGGATGTGACCCGGATCAATGCCAGCCTGGGCCTCGATCAGCCGATTCCCGTTCAATTCCTGTTTTTCCTGAAGCAGTTCTTCCACGGCAATCTCGGCGATTCCATCGTGCTCAAGGTGCCGGTCACCTCGCTGATCGCGCAGCGCCTGCCGGTCACGCTGTTCCTCACCGGCCTGTCCGCCGTTCTCGCCGTCCTGCTCGCGGTTCCGCTGGCTTTGCTCGCGGCCCTGAGGCGCGACAGCGCCCTCGATAACGGCATCCGCACCGCCTTCCAGGTAGGCCTTTCCATGCCGGTCTTCTATATCGGCATCGTGCTCCTCACCTTCTTTGCCGCGCGCCTGCACTGGTTCCCGGTGGGCGGTTTCGGAAACACCTTCGGCGAGGATCTCTATCACCTCTTCCTCCCGGCCGTGACCCTGGCGCTCAGCCTTGCCGCCGTGCTGATGCGCAACCTGCGCAACAGCATCATCGAGGTCCTGAACGCCGATTATGTGGATTTTGCGCGCGCCAAGGGATTGCGCCAGCGGCTGGTGCTGGGGCGCCATGTCCTGCGCAATGCGCTGATCTCAACCGTCGCTCTCTTCGGGTTGAATATCGGCACGCTGATCGGCGGCGCCGTCATCACGGAATCGGTTTTCGCGATCCCCGGCGTCGGCCGCCTGATGATCGAATCCATCTATGGCCGCGACTATCCGGTTATTCAGGGGCTGACTCTGGCCCTGGCCCTGCTGGTTTCCCTGGTCTTCCTGATCACCGATCTGATACAGGCGGCGCTGGACCCGAGGATTGGGCGCAAATGACCGTCGCCGCCACTGTAGTCACGCGCATCCGCAACCGGCGCCGGCGCCGGACGTCCTTCGTCATCGGCTGCACGCTGTTCGTCATATTCCTGCTGCTGGCGTTTTTTCCCGGCTTCTTCACGCCCTATGATCCGGTAGCCCTCGACTATAATGCGATCATGCAGCCGCCGAGCTGGACGCATCTCTTCGGCACCGACAATCTCGGCCGCGACGTCTTCAGCCGCACGATCTGGGCGACGCGGATCGATATGCAGATCGCCATCTTCAGCACCATCTTCCCGCTGATCTTCGGCTGCTTCATCGGCGCGCTCACCGGCTATTACGGCGGCTGGCTCGATGCGGTCTTCGGGCGCATCGTCGATCTGGTCGTGACCTTCCCCTTCCTGGTGATCGTGATCGCCATCGTCGCGGTGCTGGGGCCTGGCCTCGTCAACATGTATATCGCGGTCAGCGCGGTCGGCTGGGTCTTCTACGCCCAGCTCATGCGCGCCGACATCCAGGTACAGAAGCAGAGCGACTATGCCTCCGCCGCGCGCGTGCTCGGCTATGGCGAGGCGCGCATCATCTTCCGGCATCTGCTGCCGAACGCGATCACGCCGATCATCGTCTATTGGATGACCGATATGGCGCTCGACATCCTGCTCGGCTCCAGCCTCGGCTATCTGGGGCTCGGCGCCCAGGCGCCCACCGCCGAATGGGGCGTCATCATCTCGGATGGAAAGAATTTCATGAGCACCGCCTGGTGGATTTCGGTCTTCCCCGGCATCGCCATCGTCCTCGCCGGCCTCGCCTTCAGCCTGGTCGGCGACGGCATCGCCGACTTCTTCCGGCGGCGCGACTGATGGCCCAGTCGGCAAAAGATCCGGTGGCGGAAACGAGAATGCAAGCTGCAGCCGTGGAACCATTGCTCTCCGTGCGCAATCTGCGCGTCTCCTTCGAATCGCCGCGGGGAACGCTCACCGCCGTCGATGGCATCGATTTCGACGTGGCGCCCGGCGAGGTGCTGGGCATCGCCGGTGAATCCGGCTCCGGCAAGAGCGTCACCTTGCGCGCGATCCTGAAGCTGCTGAAAAGCAATGGCCATGCCACCGGCGAAGTCATGTGGCGCGGACGCAACCTGCTGGAGGCCTCGGAAGGTGAGCTGCGGCGGATCCGCGGCGGCGAGATCGGCATCATCTTCCAGGAGCCGATGACGGCGCTCAACCCGGTGCTGACCGTCGGCGTGCAGATCCGCGAGAATCTGAAGGCGCACACGACCCTCGATTCCGCGGGCCGCCGCAAGCGCGCGATCGAGCTGCTCGACCATGTGGGCATTCCCGCCGGGAAGTCGCGGCTGGACGATTATCCGCATCAATTCTCCGGCGGCATGCGCCAGCGCGCCATGATCGCCATCGCGCTCGCCTCCAATCCGAAGCTGCTGCTGGCGGACGAGCCCACCACCGCGCTCGACGTTACCATCCAGGATCAGATCCTGAAGCTCATCCTGCGTCTCCGCAGCGAGCTCAACATGAGCGTCGTGCTGGTCACCCACGATCTCGGCGTCATCGCCCAGACCTGCGATCGCCTAACCGTGATGTATGCCGGCCGCGTCGTCGAGAACGGGCCGGTGACCGCCTTGTTCCGGCAACCGCGCCATGCCTATACCCTCGGCTTGCTCAATTCCGTGCCGCGCGTGGATCAGGTCCGGCAGGTGCTCGCCTCGATTCCCGGCCAGCCGCCTTTGCTCTCCGAGCTTCCGCCGGGATGCGCCTTCGCGCCGCGCTGCCGCTTCGTCACCGATTCCTGCACCGCGGCCCGCCCACCCTTGATCGAAATAGAGCCGATGCATCAATCCGCCTGTATCCACCACGATCAAGTCGCGGGCGCCTAGCCATGCAAGCGGACACGCCTCCCATCGCGGCCTCCCTGGTTTCCACCCCTCTCATTTCAATCGACGGCCTCACCATGGCCTTCGCGCGCGATCGGTCGATCGCCGACCGGCTGTCCGGAAAGCCGGCGCAGATCGTCCGCGCGCTGAACGGCGTCAACTTCGAGGTCCGGCGCGGCGAAACCCTCGGTATCGTCGGCGAATCCGGCTGCGGCAAATCCACCCTCGCGCGCTGTCTGGTGCGCCTC
>DASYDA010000112.1:0-1535 GCA_036499865.1 Dongiaceae bacterium
GCTCCGCGAAATCGTGAAGACCGTGGTCGATTCGAAGATGCTCTTCAATGCGATGAAGCAGAACGAAGTCATGAAGAAGCTGGCGGCCTGGGCCGCCATGCTCGCCGTGCCGACCGCCATCGCCGGCATTTACGGCATGAATTTCCACGATATGCCGGAGCTCGATTGGCGCTATGGCTATCCCGCGACCTGGTGCGTCATCGTCGCTCTATGCGGTTTTCTCTACTGGCGGTTCAGGAAAGCCGGCTGGCTCTGATCCCGGCGTCGCCTTTGCGCCTGTACTTGCCGTAGAGCCGCCGGAACTGGTGATATCCGAGGCCGAGCGATTGCGCCGCCTGGGCTTGATTGCCGGAAGCCGCGGCCAGGGCGCGGCTCACCAGGGCGGCCTCGAATTCTCCAACCAAGGCCGTGAAATCGCAGGGCAAGGATGGGTGATCGACGCGTGACGGCGAAACCGTTTCCTTGACCGCCGCTCCCTTGACCGCCGAATTGGGACGCCAGGGGCTGGAAAAAGGGTCGAAGACGATGTCCGTGATCGGCGTTTCCGTCGGCCCGGCGCGATAGACCGACCGCTCGATCACATTGCGCAGTTCCCGCACATTGCCCGGCCATGAATAGGCTTGCAGTGCGGCCTCGGCGGTTTCCGAGAAACCGGTGAAGACCGGAAGGCCGAGGCTCGTTGCCATGCCGAGGCCGAAAGCCTCGGCCAGTTCGACGATGTCGGCAGGCCGGCCGCGCAAGGGCGGCAGGGTGATGACGTCGAAGGCCAGGCGGTCGAGCAGGTCGGCGCGGAACGATCCGCGCTCCGCCTGTTCAGCAAGATCGACATTGGTCGCCCCGATCACCCGCACATCCGCCCGCATCACGCTGTCGCCGCCGACGCGCTCGAATTCGCCGTATTCGATCACCCGCAGCACCTGTTCTTGCAGGCGCGGCGTGGCGGCGGCAATTTCGTCGAGGAACAAGGTGCCGCCATCGGCGCGCTCGAAGCGGCCACGATGGCGCGCCCGTGCGCCCGTGAAGGCGCCGGCCTCATGGCCAAACAGCTCGGATTCCAAAAGACTTTCGCTCAAGGCCGCGCAGTTGATCTTGACCAGCGGCCGATCCCAGCGGCGCGAGAGATAGTGCAGGCGCTCGGCGATCAGTTCCTTGCCCGTTCCGCGCTCGCCGATGATCAAGGCCGGGCGTTCCAATGGCGCCAGACGGGAAACCTGTTCCAAGGCTTCGAGAAAACTCGGATCCGACCCAATCAGGGAAGGGAGGGTGGAGGGTTCGCCCATAATGTGGCGATAATCGCCATCAATAGCGATTTTGTCTATTGGAAAAGATTATTTATAAATGAAGAATCAAGCTAAGTCATTGAAAATACGCAAGAACAACCCTGGCATGAAAGGTGCTCTTAAGCGGCTATAACCATGGAGAGCTCAAATGACCGATGAGACATTCCGCTATGGCTACCGCCGGGCCGGCCGCGATGCCGACCGGCTGATCGATCGCATCCGGGGCTATCTCGCCCAACGCCGCGCCGCCGATTG
>DASYDA010000113.1:0-6260 GCA_036499865.1 Dongiaceae bacterium
GAAAGCCCTCGCGGCGGCGAAGGACGCGAAGCTGCATCGCTGCTATTTCGATTTCGCCGACATGATCCGCACCAACAAGGACGGCTTCTTCCCCTATACCCCGCCGATGCAATTGATCCGGGGCCTGCGTGCCGCCGCCGACCTGCTGCTGGAGGAAGGGCTGGAGAACGTCTTCGCGCGGCACCATCGCCTCGCCGAGGGCGTACGCCGCGCCGTCGCGGCCTGGAACCTCAAGCTCTGCGCCAAGGAGAAGCGGTGGCAATCCGACACGGTGAGCACGATCCAGCTCCCGGAGGGATTCGATTCCAACGCGATGATCCGCCATGCCTATCGCGAATACGGACTCTCGCTAGGCCTCGGCCTCGCGAAGCTTAACGGCAAGGTATTCCGTATCGGCCACCTCGGTGATCTGAACGAGCTTATGGTCTTGACTGCGCTGGGCGGCACGGAGCTCGCGCTGCGCGATGCCGGCGTGGCGATCAAGGCCGGCAGCGGCGTCGGCGCCGCGGTCGAATACTTCCATCAAACGGGTGCGGCGGTAACGGCCGCCGCCGCGGAATAGGCCAGGGGAGAGAGAGGATCCGATGGACATTCACGAATATCAAGCCAAGGAAATCCTGGCCGGCTTCGGCGTCCCGGTCCCGCGCGGCGGCCTCGCCTACAGTCCGGAACAGGCGGCCTATCGCGCACGCGAGATCGGCGGCCACAAATGGGCGGTGAAGGCGCAGGTGCATACGGGAGGCCGCGGCAAGGCCGGCGGCGTCAAGCTCTGCAGCGACGAGCATGAGGTCTATGACGCGGCTGACGAGATGTTCGGCAAGCGCCTGGTCACCCATCAGACCGGCCCCGAGGGCAAGATCGTCTACCGCGTCTATGTCGAAGGCGCCGTGCCGATCCTGAAAGAGATCTATCTCGGCTTCGTGCTCGACCGGAAGACCGAGCGCGTGATGGTGGTCGCCTCCGCCGCCGGTGGCATGGAGATCGAGGAGATCGCCGCCGAAAAGCCGAACTCGATCATCCGCTCGGTGGTGGAGCCTGCGGTCGGCATGCAAAGCTTCCAGGCGCGCGAGATCGCCTTCGGCCTCGGCATCGCGCCGGACCATATCCAGCAAGCGGTCTCGACCATCATGGGCTGCTACAAGGCCCTCGAATCCCTCGATGCCAGCATGGTGGAGATCAACCCACTGGTGATCACCGAGGAGGGCGTCATCGCCCTCGACGCCAAGATGACCTTCGACGACAACGCCTTGTTCCGGCATCCGAGCGTCGCCGAGCTGCGCGACAAGTCGCAGGAGGATTCCCGCGAAACCCGCGCCGCCGATCGTGGTCTCTCTTATGTGGGCCTGACCGGCAATATCGGCTGCATCGTCAACGGTGCCGGTCTCGCCATGGCGACCATGGACATGATCAAGCTGGCGGGCGGTGAACCGGCCAACTTCCTCGATATCGGCGGTGGCGCCACGCCGGATCGCGTCGCCAAGGCATTCCGCCTCGTCATGTCGGACGAGAACGTGCAGGCGATCCTGGTCAACATCTTCGCCGGCATCAATCGCTGCGACTGGGTGGCGGAAGGCATCGTGCAGGCACTGGAGAAGCATCCCGTCCATGTGCCGCTGGTGGTGCGTCTCGCCGGCACGCATGTGGAGGAGGGGCGGCGCATTCTCGCCCGCAGCGGCCTTCCGATCATCCGCGCCAACACCCTGGCCGAGGCGGCGGAACGCGCCGTGCAGGCCTGGAAGAACGATATCATCATCGCGAAGAAGGTGGCGTCATGAGCGTGCTTCTGGATCGCAACACCCCCGTGATCGTGCAGGGCATTACCGGCCGCATCGGTGGCTTTCATGCGCAAGAGATGCGTGACTACGGCACCAATGTCGTCGGCGGTGTCACGCCAGGCAAGGGCGGAAGCAGCGTCAACGGCGTCCCGGTCTTCAACACGGTGAAGGAAGCCGTGGATCAGACCGGTGCCACGGCCAGCATCGTTTTCGTGCCGCCACCCTTCGCCGCGGATTCCATCATGGAAGCGGCGGATGCCGGTATCCGGCTCTGCGTCGCCATCACCGATGGGATTCCGTCGCAGGACATGATCCAGGTGAAGCGCTATATGCGCCGCTATCGCGCCGAGAACCGCATGACGCTGATCGGCCCCAACTGCGCCGGCGTCATCACGCCGGGTAAGGCGCTGCTCGGCATCATGCCGGGCCATATCTACCAGCCGGGAAATATCGGCATCGTCGGCCGCTCCGGCACGCTGGGCTATGAGGCCGCGGCGCAGATGAAGGAGCTCGGGATCGGCGTCTCCACCAGCGTCGGCATCGGTGGCGATCCGATCAACGGCAGCTCCTTCCGCGACATCCTCGAGCTCTTCGAAAAGGATCCGGAGACCCATGCCGTGGTCATGATCGGCGAGATCGGCGGGCCGCAGGAGGCGGAGGCCGCGGAATTCGTCCGCGAGCACATGTCGAAGCCGGTCATCGCCTATATCGCCGGCCTCTCCGCGCCGAAGGGCCGCAAGATGGGCCATGCCGGCGCCATCATCTCGGCCTTCGGCGAAAGCGCCAATGAGAAAGTGGAAATCCTCCGCGAAGTCGGCGTCGCCATTTCTCCGACGCCCGCGGAAATCGGATCGACCGTCGCCTCGGTCCTGAAGAAAGCGGCGTAGGGGGCTACGTCCGCTTTACGGTCCCGTTCCGCTGCCTGTCTTCCAGAGGGGCAGCGGGGCGGGGCCAACTTATTTTCTATGGTCGGATAGAATCTTCGACCCCTCACCCCCGCGGGCGTGGCCCTCTCCCTCAGGGGTAGAGGGGTCGCTCGATATTTCCAATCTATTCAGCCGCCTTCGCCTGCTCAGTGACCGTTGGCAAAAGCCATCCATCATGCACCGCGATCTTCACCTCGCTGCCTTCCTCCGGTACTGAGCCGCGATGCGCCACGCGCAACAGATGGCCCGGCGCTGCCGCCGGGCGACAATGCAGCATGGTCGTGACGCCCTCAAAGACCGCGCGCTCGATCCGTGCGGCGATGCCGGTGTCGGTGAGGGCTAGATCTTCCGATCGAAGACAGGCTAGTCCCGAGGCACGATCTGACCCGCGCAGCTTGACCGGCATATCCCACAGCCTCGCCCCGACCGTCCCGTCGCGAACCGCAACATCCGTTACCGGAAGCACCATGCCGCGACCGACGAAATCCGCGACCATGGCGGTTGCGGGCTCGGAATAGAGTTGCCGCGGCGCCGCGACCTGCTGGATGCGCCCATGATCCATGACCGCGATCCGATCGGCGAGCGCCATGGCCTCCCCCTGGTCATGAGTGATGTAGAGGATGGTCGCCCCGAGTTCGCGGTGCAGCCGGTGGAATTCCGACTGCAGGCTGTCGCGCAGATGCACGTCGAGATTGGCCAGCGGCTCATCCATCAGGATCACCGCCGGCTCCATGGCGAGGCAGCGCGCCAAAGCCACGCGCTGGCGCTGGCCGCCGGAGAGCGTCTCCGGCATGGCGTCATGGCGATCCGGCAGGCCGACCACTTGAAGCGCGCGCTCGACCCGCTGCATGCGTGTCTGCGGCGGCAGCTTCCGCACCTTCAGCGCGTATTCGACATTTTCGCGGACCGTCATATGCGGCCAGAGCGCATAGGACTGGAACACCATGCCGACGCCACGCTCTTCCGCCGGAACGATCGGGCCTCCGGCGCGCGCCATCTCGCGTGCGCCGATCTTGATGATGCCCTGATCCGGCGATTCGAAACCCGCCAGCAATCGCAGCAGCGTGGTCTTGCCGCAGCCGCTGGGGCCGAGCAGGGCCATGAACTCGCCGGCAGAGACTTCGAGATCGACATCCTCGACGACGCTCTTGCCGGCGAACCTTTTGGTGACGGATTTCAGGCTTACGGGATCCATGGCAGGGTTCCTCTCGGCAAACGGCGGGCGCACAAAGTGGCGATCGCAGCCAGAGCGAGCGTGACGATGACGGCGAGACTGGCAACGGCGGCGGCATTGCCGCCCGAGCCTTCGTTCTGCAGCGAGAACACCATGACGCCCAGGGTCTCGTGGCCCTGCGACCAGAGCAGTGCCGAGAGCGTCAACTCGTTGAAGGCGGTGAGGAACACCAGCACCGCCCCGGACATCACCGCCGCGCGCAGGCTCGGCAGCACGATGGTGGCGAGACGCTGCGGCCCGCCGGCGCCCGCCAGTTGCGCCGCCTCTTCCAGAGTCGGGTCGATCTGCCGCATGGCCCCTGTCAAGGGGCGCAAGGTGAGCGCCAGAAAGCGCGAGATGTATGAAACCAGGACAATCCAGGCTGTGCCGTAGAGACTGACGCCGATGAGCGGCAGCGGCTTCAGGAAGATCAGGATGATGGCGATCGCCAGCACGGTGCCCGGAACCGCATAAGGCGCGTCGGCGGCGGCATCCAGCCGCCGCATCCAGCGCCAGTGCCGCGCCTCCGCGTAATAGGCGAGGACCACTGCCAGCAATGCCGTCACCAGGGCCGCCGCGGCGGAAAGCAGCGTGCTGTTCAGAAAGGCGCGACGGGTCGGCGCGTAGTCGAAGAGAACATAGGCGAAGTTCTGCAGTGTCGCGGTCTTGAAGGTGAGCGGAACGCCGAGAGCCGGAACCAGCGCCGCGCCCACCAGCGAGGCCAGCGGTACCACCGTTAACATCAGCAGCACCAGCCAAAGCACCAATTCCGTCGGCAGGCGCGCGCGGCCAAGTTGCAGGATCGGACCGGTCGGCCCCACCCGCCGCAGTAACGGTGCGCGGCGCAAAGCGAAACGCTGCAGCATCAGGCCGATACCCGCCAGCAGGGTGAGGACAAGCCCGAGTGCCGCGGTCTCGCCCAGGATCGAAGGGCCGAAGCCGCTCAAGCGCTGATAGATCAGCGTGGTCAGCACGGTGAAACGGCCCGGAATGCCGAGCAAGGCCGGCACGCCGAAATTTCCGATCGCGGAGACGAAAGCGAGCGTTCCGCCGGCCATGATGGCGGGGCCGAGCAAGGGCAGGATGATGGTGCGGAAGATGCGGAAATTGCGGGCGCCCGCCGAGCGCGCCGCCTCGATGAGATCGCAAGGCAGCCCTCGCACCGCCGCCGCGACGCTGAGGAAGACCAGCGGCGTATGTTCCAGCCCCATGACCCAGGAAACGCCCGCGGCGCCGTAGAGCGGGTGGCCTTTGAGTGGGCCGAACGCCGCCTCCAGCAGGTTCCGCACCGGCGCTCCGGCATCCAGCATTTTGATCCATTCCAGCGCTGAGATCTGCGAGGGGATCAGCAGCGGCAGCATGCTGAGCATGATGAGCGTGCCCTTACGGCGCACATCCGTCAGCCCGATCGTCAGCGCAAGACCGCCGCCCAGGATCAGCGCGACGGCGGTTGCGGCGAGACTGGAGATCATCGTGTTGATGCCGGCCTTCAACACGCTGGGCGAAGCCAGCGCCGCCAGGGGCCAGGAACGGTCCGAAGCTGGCAGCACGGCTTCGGCCAGGAGGCGGAGCAGCGGCAGGACGCAGAAGGCCAGGACCAGGACCGCCGCGATTCCGGCCAGCCAGTAATCGCCGCCGCGGCCGGGCGGCGCTCTCATCGCAATGGAAGCGCTTTCGAGGAGGGCGGTCTCCGCTTTCGCGGCCCCGTCCGTCATGGCCCGGTCACGGCAGGCAATCGCCGATCAGCCGCCGAAGAGATCCGAGAAGCGCTTCAGCGTATCGGTCTTGCCGTCGAGCAGCGCCTTGGTCGAGACCGGCATCACTTTGAGATCGGCGGCGGCGGGGCGTCCAGTGGGGCCGGCCACGCCCGCTTTGCCGGGGATATAGCCCTGCACCGTCATATAGGCCTGGCCCTTATCGGAAAGCAGCCAGTTCACGAAAGCCTTGGCGGCTTCCGTGTTCTTCGCCGTCTTCAGGATCGCCACCGGTTCGGTGACGATGGAGACGCCTTCCTTCGGATAGACGAAATCGACCGGCGAGCCCTTGGCCTTGCCGTTCAAGGCCATGAAATCGACGATCATGCCATAAGCCTTCTGGCCCGTGGCGACCGCTTCCAGGATGCTGCCATTGCCCTTCGCCGCGACGGCGCCGTTCTTGGAGAGCTTGTCGTAATAGTCCCAGCCGAATTCCGACTGCGCCGCGATGGTGCCGGTGTGGATCACCGCCGCACCCGAATAAAGCGGGCTCGGCATGATCACCTGGTCCTTGGCGGAATCGGCGGCGAGATCGGCCCAGGAGGTCGGCGCGGTCTTCACGAGATTGGTGTTGTAGATGATGCCGGTCGGG
>DASYDA010000114.1:0-17611 GCA_036499865.1 Dongiaceae bacterium
GGCGGCCAAAAACGCGGCCTTGCCCGTGACGAAGGTCTGGCGCGAGGCCGAGGTCTTGCCGCAATCCGGCGTCAGATCGGTATCCGCACTGGTCAGGTCGAAGCGGTCCAGCGGCATGCCCAGCGCATCCGCGCAGATCTGCGTCAGCACGGTGTTGGAGCCCTGGCCGATATCGACCGCGCCTTGGAAGAGGGTGACTCTTCCATCCGGTTTCAGGCCGAGACGCATGGTCGAAGGATTGGGCAACGAGGTATTGCCGCAGCCATACCACATCCCCGCGACGCCCACACCGCGGCGACGGGTGCCATCGCCTGCCACATTGAACGCGGCGCATGAGGCGTGCGCGCGCAGCCAATGCGGCCGCAACGCTTCCAAACAGGCCTTGTAACCGAGACCGGCACCGAGGATCTGGCCCGTCACGGTCGGCCGATCGGCGGTCAGGGCATTCCGCAAGCGAAACTCCAGCGGATCCAGTTTCAGCTTCTCGGCCAACTCGTCGTAAATCTGCTCCTGGGCGAAGGCGGCCTGCGGCACGCCGAAGCCCCGGAACGCGCCGGCTGGCACCAGATGGGTGTGGATCGCCCGGCTGGTCGCCCGATAACTCGGCACGAAATAGGGACCGGAAGCATGAACCGGCACACGGTTGGCCACCGTCGGCCCCCAGGACGCATAAGCGCCGGTGTTGAAATCGCCATGGAATTCGATCGCTCGCAACAGCCCGTCCGCGGATGCGCCTGTCTTCGCACGAATCCGCGCCGGATGCCGCTTGGTCGTCGACATCATGGATTCCGGGCGCGAATAAACCATCCGCACCGGGCGATCCAGCAGCCAGGCGGCGACCGCGATGAAGGGCTGCACGGAAAGATCCAATTTGGAGCCGAAGCCGCCGCCCACCGCCGTCGGCAGGATGCGCACCTCTTCCGGCGCGATGCCGATGATGGCGGCGATCTCGTCGCGGTCGAGATAAGGCGATTGCGTGCAGGCCTGCACCTCGATCCGGTCACCGACCCGGCGCGCGAAACCGGCTTCGGGCTCGATATAAGCGTGTTCCACGAAGCCGGTTTCGAATTCGGCTTCCACGACGGCGTCAGATTCCGCGAATCCCGCTGCGATATCGCCGCGCTGAACGATGCCGGTGGTCAGGATATTGCCCGGGCGATGGACGTGGATCAGCGGCGCGGATTCCGTGTCGGCCTGTTCCATGCCGGTCAAGGCCGGCTGCTCTTCCCATGTCACCGGAAAGCCCGTCAGGTTCATGGCCGCGAGAACTTCGGGCTCGCCGACAATCGCGGCGATCGCCTCGCCCTTGAACCGCACGAAATCGGAGGCGAAAACCGGTTGATCGATAAAGGGACCGATCGTGCCAAAGAGATTCCGGCCAGGCACATCCGCGGCGGTCAGCACGCGTACGACGCCGGCGTTGTTCTTCAGCCAGCCTTCCACATCGCCGATCGTGAATTTCGCATGGGCATAGGGCGACCGGATGCAGCGCAGCAGCAGCGCGTCCTCCGGCCAATCATCGGCGCCGAAAATCTCGGTTCCGTCGAGTTTCCGATCGCCATCCACCCGCGAGACGCGCGCACCGACCGCCTTGCCCACGGCCGGCATTGCTTCCTGCTGGTCGTCGCGATTGGCCGCATGCACCGCGGCGATGATCTTGCGATAGCCGGTGCAACGGCAAAGGACGCCACCCAAAGCCTGTTCGATCTCGGAGATGCTCGGCATCGCATTCCGCCGCAACAGCGCCATGGCGGAGACCAGCATGCCCGGCGTGCAGATCCCGCATTGGGCCGCGCCATGCCGCAGGAAGGATTGCTTCAATTTGCGAACAATCGGATCTTGACCGTCCAACCCTTCCACGGTCTGGATATTGGTGCCCGCGACCTGCCCCGCCGCCACCAGGCAGGAGCAGACAGGCGCGCCGTTCAGCAGCACCGTGCAGGCACCGCAATCGCCGGCATCGCAACCGATTTTCACGCCAGTCTGGCCAAGCTCTTCGCGCAGCACATGCGAGAGGCGCTGCGACGCCTTGCCGGTCACGTTGACCGGGCTGCCGTTCAGGATGAATCTGATCCGGGCCGGCTCAGCGTTCATGCCATGCCTCCGCCGCGACCATCGACGCAAAGCCGCAGTGCCTCGCGGATCACCTGCAGCGCGGCATCCTTCCGGTAGGCAGCCGATGCGCGAACATCGTCGATGGGGCGTAATGCCTCGACGTGATGCGATTCCACGATCTCCGAGAGTGAAGCCGTCATTGTTTGACCCATGAGGGCTTGTTCAAGCGCAAGCAGACGCATCGCGACGGGAGAACAGGCGCCGACGGCGATGCGCACCTCCGCGACCCGGCCCTGGTCGTCTGGGACCAGAAGCACGGCGACCGCGACGACCGAGATCACCAGGAAGCGGCGGCTGCCGAGCTTCAAGAATGCCGAACGCCCCTCTGCCAGACGACGCGGAACATGAATTGTCGCGACGAGCTCGCCGGCTTCCAGACGAGTCCGGCGGTTTCCGGTGATGAATTCCGACAAGGGCAATCGGCGCGCACCGCTTACAGATCGAAGCTCGAGAACCGCATCCAAGGTGAGCAGAGGCGGAACGCCGTCCGCGGCCGGCGAGGCGTTGCAGAGATTGCCCGCAATGGTGCCGCGATTCTGGATCTGCACCGAGCCGACTTCCAGCGCGGCCGCCTTCAATCCGGCAAAACCATTGGGAAGCTCCGCGGCCACCAGTTCCGACCATGTCACGCCGCCGCCGATGACGATCTCGTCATCGGTCGTTCGAAGCCCTTTGATTTCAGCGATCCGGGAAATGTCGAGGATGGGTTCCGGGCCGAGATCGCTGGTCGCCCCGACCATCAGATCCGTGCCGCCTGCCAGCACGCGCGGCCGGTATTTGGCCGCGAGATCGAGCGCTTCATCCAGCCGTGTCGGTTGTGCAAACAAGCAGGCAGGCCCTCGCGAAACGACGATTGTTTGTACACAAATGATCTTGGCTGCCGGGCCGGGTGTCAAGATGGAACCGAAAGCCGGAAAGCCGATTGCTCCACCCCACCCGGCGACGCATTATGCGCCGGATTCGCCGATATGCCGCTTCCGCGCGAAATGGAGATCGCCGTCATGAACAGCCCCGTCCCGACCAAAAGCCCCCTCTTGAAGGAGCTTGGCGACGCCATGCCCCTGGCTTTTGCGGAGGCAAGGATCGGAACGGGAGCGGTCGGGCTGGTGATCGTCGATGAAGTCAACGGCTTCGCCACCGTGGGCGCCGGCTACCTGGCGCCGCCGACACCGAACGCCCAGGTGGCGAAGATGGTCGCGGAGACCGACCGGCTCGCTTGCGCATTCACCGAGGCCGGGCGGCCCATCCTCGCTTTCCTCGACACGCATACGCCCGGCAAGGGCGAGCCACCTTATCCGCCGCATTGCGAGACTGGGACCGGCGAAGAGAACCTGGTGCCCGAGCTCGAATGGCTGGAGAAGGATCCTAACACCACGCTGATCCGCAAGGATTGCATCAACGCCTTCATTGGATCGATCGCCGAAGACGGCCGCAACCGGATCGTGGACTGGGTCAACCGGCATAAGCTCAACGAACTTCTCGTGGTCGGGATCTGCACCGATGTCTGCGTCATGGATTTCGTGCTCACCATGCTTTCGGCGCGCAATCACGGCATGATGCCGAGCCTGAAGGAGCTGCTGGTTTATGAAGCCGGCTGTTCCACCTATGACCTGCCCCGCGCGACGGCCGAAGGCATCGGCCTGCCTTCAAGCGCGGCCCATCCGCAGGACGTCACGCATTACATGGGGCTGTACTTCATGGCCTCGCGCGGCGCGAAGCTGGTGGATCGGGTCGCCCTGGACTGAATCCTACTTCTTCCCCAATCCCAACAACAAAAAATCACGAGGCCCCCTTGCCATCCTTTGACATCCGAAAGACGCAATTCACCGTCGAAACCGTCTGGCACGAGCGCGGTCCGCGCCTTGCGGAACCGTTGCGGGTGGGCATGGCCGCCGCCGTCATCAAGAATCCGTTCGCCGGCCGCTACGAAGCCAATCTCCTGCCTTTCATGGCGGAACTGCGGGAGCTGGGAAAATCGCTCTCGACAACGCTCATCGAGCAATTGGGCAAGGACGCGGTCCAAGCCTACGGCAAGGGTGCCATTGTCGGCGAAGACGGCGAGCTCGAGCATGGCGCGCTCTGGCACGAGGCCGGCGGCTGGGCCATGCGCGAGCTGCTCGGCCATCCGAAGGCCATCGTCCCGGCGGCGAAGACGGTGGGCGCCCTAGGGACGCGGCTCATGGTCCCGCTCGGCCATATCCACGCCGCCTATGTGCGCAGCTATTTCGGGGTCGCGGAACTGACGATCTGGGACGCGCCCCGCCGCGACGAGATCGTCTACGGCCTCACCATGGCGACCGGGGGACGCGTTCATGCCCGCAGCGGCGGGTTGGCTGCCGCCGATATCAAGGTCAATGACGGTCAACGCTAGCGGCGGAGACTCAGTCCTCGACGGGATGATGGCAGGCGACGAACCTGCCTTCATCCAGCGGACGCAGCTTCGGGCGCTCGACGCGGCAGCGTTCGGTCGCATAGCGGCAGCGGGGATGAAAACGGCAGCCGCTCGGGGGATTCATCGGGCTCGGCACGTCGCCTTGCAGCACGATTCTTTCGCGCCGCGTGCCGCGATCCAAACTGGCCACCGGCACCGCCGAGATCAGCGCTTCGCTATAGGGATGACGCGGCGATTGGAATATCTCCTCCGTCGGCCCCATTTCGACGATCGAGCCCAGATACATGACGGCGGTCCGGGTCGAAACCTGGCGGACCACGCTGAGATCATGGGCGATGAAGACATAGGTGAGGCCCAGGCGCTCCTGCAGATCGGCAAACAGGTTGACGATCTGCGCCTGGATCGAAACGTCGAGCGCCGAAACCGGCTCGTCGGCGATGATCAGGCTCGGTTCCAGAGCAAGTGCTCGCGCAATGCCGATCCGTTGCCTTTGGCCGCCGGAGAATTCGTGCGGGAAGCGGTTGAGGTGATCGGGCGAAAGCTCCACCAGCCGCATCAGTTCGGCGACGCGATCGCGGATCTCGGCACGGCTGCGGCGGCCATGGACCTTCAGCGGCTCCGCCAGAAGGTCGGCGATCCTGCGGCGCGGATTGAGCGATGAATACGGGTCCTGGAACACCATCTGCATCCGCCGCCGGACCGGGCGGAGCTGCCGGGTTCCGGCTTTGGAAATGTCGTTCCCCTCGAATTCGAGCTTGCCGGAGGTGATCTCGTAAAGACGTACCAGGCAGCGGCCGAGCGTGGACTTGCCGCAGCCGGATTCGCCGACCAGACCCAGCGTTTCCCCCCGCCACACTTCAAGCGAGACGCCATCGACCGCATGCACGGTCTTGTGCGAGCCGGGAATGACGCCGCCGCCGACGTGGAAATCCTTGCTGACCTCGGTTGCACGCAACAACGGGCCGCCAGTCGTCCGTGGCTGTACTTCGGGAGCGGCCATCATCCAGCCTTGCTTTGTCTGAGATCAGGATGCGCCGCCCGGAACCTGGCCGCCGCACGGTCCTTCTCCGGAATGAAGCAGGCGGCCAGATGGCCATTCGCCTCTTCGAGTTCCGGACGGTTGACGCAGGCTTCGAAACGCTGGCTGCAGCGCGGGCTGAACGAGCAGCCCACCGGCAGATTGAGCAGCGATGGCGGCGCTCCGGGGATCGAAGCCAACCGCTTCGGCCTGGCACCCTCGAGCGGCGGGATCGAATTGAACAGCCCCCAGGTATAGGGATGCTGCGGCGCGCGGAAGACCTCCGCCTTGGTGCCCGCCTCGACGATGCGCCCGGCATACATCACCACGACGCGGTCGGCGATCTCGGCCACGACGCCCATATCGTGGGTCACCAGCATCACGGCTGAGCCGAAATCACGGCGCAGCCGGCGGATGAGATCGAGGATCTGCGCCTGGACGGTCACATCCAGCGCGGTGGTCGGCTCGTCGGCAATCAGCAGCGACGGGTTGCAGGAAAGCGCCATGGCGATGAAGGCGCGCTGCCGCATGCCGCCGGAAAGCTGATGCGGATAACGGTCGATCATCTTGTCGGGATTCGGAATGCCGACCTCGCGCAACAGCTCCGTCGCGCGGTTTCGCGCAGCACGCGCGCCGATTTTGTTGTGGACGCGCACCTGCTCGGCAATCTGCTTTCCGATCGTATAGACCGGCGTCAGCGCGGTCATGGGATCCTGGAAGATCATGGCGATCTCCCGGCCACGCACATGCCGCAGCTCGCGTTGCGGCAGGCCGATCAACTCCCGGCCTTTGTATTTGATGGAGCCGCCGATCACGGCATTGGGATCATTGATCAGCCCGACGACGCTCAGCAGCGTCACCGTCTTGCCGCAGCCGGATTCCCCGACCACGCCGACGATCTCGTGGCTGTCGATCTCGAAGGAGACGCCACTGACCGCCCGCACCAGACCACCCTGGGTGCGGAAGGAAACCGTCAGGTCGGTGACCTTCAGGAGCGGAACGCCCGGCAACGCGCCGGACGCTTCACTCTTTTCGGACGCGGGGGTCGAGGACTGCATAACCCATATCCACCAGAAAATTCGCGGCAACGACGAAGAAGGACGCATACATGACAGAGGCCATGATCACAGGAAGATCGAGATTCTTCAGCGCGTCGTAAGTCAGCTTGCCGACGCCCTGCAGCCCAAAGACCACTTCCGTGAGCAATGCGCTGCCGCCGACCAGGGCGCCGAAATCGAGACCGAACAGCGTCACGAATGTGATCAGTGAGGTCCGCAGGGCATGGCGGAACAGCACCTGCGCCTCCGTAAGACCCTTGGAACGCGCGGTCCGGATGTAATCCTCTTCGCTGGCTTCGATCAGGCTCGCACGCAACACCCGCCCATAAAGGCCGATATAGAGCACCGCCAGCGATATCCAGGGAATGATCATGGTCTTGAACCATTCCCAGGGCTGCTGCAGGAGCTCCTTATAACCGAGGCCGGGGACCCATGAGAACAGCCAGGTATCGTGCCATCGGCTCTGCGTGATGAGATTCAACACCTCGCCCAGCCAGAATACAGGCATCGAGATGCCGATCAGGCCGAGAATCATCAGGCCGCGATCCAGCAGGCTGTTCCTGGTGGCCGCCGCGGCGAGACCGACCACGATTCCGCCGATCACCCAGAGGACGGCGCCCCCGATCACCAGCGACAGGGTGATCGGCGTGGCCTCGACGAGCTGCGGGATCACAAGCTGTCCGCGATTCTGGAACGACGTAAGGTCCCGCGTGATGAACAGCTTCTTCATCAGCAGGACGTATTGAACCGGCAAAGGCCTATCGAGGCCGAAATCGTGCCGCACCTGGGCGAGCGTTTCCGGCGCAGCATTGCGACCGGCGATCCGCGCCGAAGGATCGGCGCCGGGTGTCGCGAAGAAAATCAGGAATACGATGACGCTGATCCCAAACATCACGAAGAGCATTTGGATCAGGCGACGGATGAGCGTGTTCAGCATGGCGTCAGCGTTCACTCCCCGCCGATGCGCAATTTGGAGCGGGGATCGAGCGCGTCGCGCACGCCGTCGCCGAAGACGTTCAACGCCAGGACGGTGATCGCGATGGCGATGCCGGGGGCCAAGGCCACAGCGGGCCGCGTATAGAGAAGCTCCTGCCCGTCCTGAATGATCGTGCCCCAGCTCGCATCGGGCGGCTGCACGCCGATGGAAAGGAAGGACAGCGCCGATTCGGTCAACATATTGAGCGCCATCATCAGCGGCACGAAGACGATCAGCGTGGTCGCCACGTTGGGCAGGATATCCTTCACGAGGATGCGGTAGCTGGGAACGCCGAGGCCGATCGCCGCCAGCACGAATTCGCTGTTCCTCAGCGAGAGCACCTGGCCGCGGACGGGCCGCGCCACGTAAGGTATATAGACGATCGCGATGATGAAGATCGGCAGCCATAAGCTGCCCGCCGTGATGGTGATCGGCCCTATATCGATGCTCTGGTTGATGAGCACGATCGAGAGCGAGATCGCAAGCAGGAAGATCGGGAAGGCCCAGATCACGTCCAGCAGGCGCGACAGGGTCGCATCGACGAGACCACCGAAGAAACCCGCGACGACACCGAGCACCGCAGCCAGGAGCAGGCACAGCACCGTCGAGGTGCTGGCGATCAACAGCGAGTTCACCCCACCATAGAGCAGGCGCGCAAGGACGTCCCTGCCCTGTGCGTCGGCGCCGAGGAAGTACTGGGTGATGTCCCAGGTCGGGCCTAGCGGCTCCGTGCCAAGTCCAAGCCCTTCCGTCGAAGCTTCCATGATCGACACATCCTCGCCATCGATGGTGATGGTGCCGTCGATATTGGAGTGGAAGGGGTCGGTATGGGCGACGTCGTTCGCATAGAGCGGCGCCAGGCAGCAAGCCACGACGATCGCCACGAACAACAGCAACGATGCCATCGCCGCACGATCGGAGATCAGTTTCCGGAATGCGGTGACCCAGGGGCCGGAGGCCGGACGGCGCGCTGCGCCGACCGGCCCCGTCTGAGTTTGCCCACCCGGCCGATTGTCATCGGCCGGGACTACGGACGCGGTCATAGCGTCATGGTCCTATTCAGTCAGTGTTCTGCGGCGATCACTCACTGCACCCAGGACAGGTGGGTCATCCAGTAGTACTGCGGATTGAACAAGAAGTTGCCGAGCCGCTTCGAGACGAAATCGACATGCTTCGGCGTGAACAGGAACACCGCCGGCACTTTGTCGGTCACGGCCTTGTCGATCTCCGCCCACATCGCTTCCGCCTTCTTGGGATCGGTGATGGAGGTCGCCATCGCATCCTTCATCTTGGCGTCGATCTCCTTGTCGCAGAAGCCGGAGATGTTGACTGAGGAATCCGAACCCGGATGGAACGAGTCGCAGCCGAACAGCACGTTCAGGAAGTCCGACGCCGCCGGATAATCCTGGTACCACTGCGAGACGCTCATCTGCACCTTGTTGTTGGTGTTCTGGATGTAGGTGAACTGGATGTTCGCCGAGATCGGCTTTACCGAAGCCTTGAAGCCGAGGTCACGCAGCACGCTCTGCAGGTAGGTGCCGATTGAACGGTCGATCGCCGTGTCCTGGACGATGATCGTCACCGGCTGGCCGATGGTGCCGGATTCCTTCATCAACTGCTTGGCCTTCTCCATATCCGGCTTGGTCCACTTGGCGCCCGGATTCTTGGTGAAGGGGCAATAATCCACATGGCCCGGGAAGTTCGGCGGCAACACCTGGCAAACCGGCTGGGCAAGGACCTTGCCGCCGAAGAGCTTCACCATGGCATTGCGGTCGACGGCATAGGCCACTGCCTGCCGCGCCTTCTCGTTGTTGAACGGCGCGATATTGACGTTCAGCGGCGCGTAATACATCGCCGTCAGCGGCGTCACATGGGTCTGGTCCTTATACTTAGTGCCCATCTCGCCCAGGCGATCGGTCGGCGGCGGATCGTAGGCCCAATCAGCCTGGCCGTTTTCCACGGCGGTGATCTCGGCTTCGTCAGTCAGGCCGAAATCGTAGTTGATGACATCCGGATAACCGTCCGGCTGCGCATCCTTGCTCCATTCCTTGAAGTGGGGATTGCGCTCCATCTTCAGCTGCTTATTGGGATCATAAGCGGTGAACATATAGGCGCCGGTTCCGGGAAGCGGCTTGGTGCCGGCATCTTGCGGCGGGGAATCGGCCGGCAGGATGACAGCATGCGGCACGGCGATCTTGTCGAAGAATTCCGAATCCGGCGCCGTCAGATGGAAAGTAATGGTTCCCGCCGCTTCATCGCCGACCACGCCGCCGTCGAGCGTGCAGGTCGCCGGAGTCTTCAGGCAGGCATCGGCGCCGACGATCCCGTTATAGAACGTACCGGCGGTCGGTCCGGAGATCTTGAAGATGCGCTGGAAGGAAGCGACCACGTCCTTGACGGTCAGGTCCTGCCCGTTCGAGAACTTGATACCCTTGCGCAGCTTGAACACATAGGTTTTGCCGTCATCCGCCGCCTGCGGCATATCCTCGGCCAGATCGGGGACGATCTTGAAACCCTCGTCGCCGACGCCCTTCTTGAAGGTCAGCAGACCGTCATAGACGCCCTGATAGATCCCCCAATATTGCAGCGTATAATTGATTTGCGGGTCGAGCGTACCGGCGGCGGCAACCGCCACCAGCCGCATGGTCCCGCCGCGATGGTCCTGCGCTTGCGCCGGCGACGCAGCACCAAGCGCGATCACCGCAGCGCATAGCGCGGCCGCGCATGACCCAAGCCATTGAGTTCTCTTCATCTCTCACTCTCCCTGTTCAGCCGTTCCGCTTTATTTCAGCTTGGCGCCGCGCGGTTCGCTGTCTGTTAAGCAACATGCCCGAATTGCAGCCACGTCACCAGAGCCAAAAGCGGTAAGCTATTCTGGTGAAGCCTAAAAACTTAGGCCTGCAAGAGAATCTGGCAAACCTAGCAAAATTGCTAGGTGGATTTCTGAGAGGCTATCTGTGAAACGAGCCGGCGATACCGCAAATCCCGGTAAAGCCCGCGCACTCAGCCTTCCTAGCCAGATCCAGCTATGGCTTTTGCTAGGTGGCCTTGTCGCCCGGCACGGCATTAATCTTCCGCCCATTGAGCAGCATAAAGGGCAGCGGCAATGACGGAATCCCGTGTCACCGAGGGCTTTGCACCGTTTGGCGAGTATCGCACGTGGTATCGCATCACCGGCGACCTCAATGCGTCGAAAAAGCCGCTGGTGGTCCTGCATGGCGGGCCGGGCTGCACGCATGACTATGTCGATTCCATCAAGGGCGTTGCAAGCCAAGGGCGCGCCGTCATCCATTACGACCAGGTCGGCAATGGCCGCTCAACGCATCTCAGGGAAAAAGGTGCGGATTTCTGGACCGTGCAGTTCTTCCTCTCCGAACTGGACAATTTGGTCGGCCATCTCGGGATCAAAGGCGCCTATCACGTCCTCGGGCAATCCTGGGGCGGCATGCTGGGCGCCGAGCACGCCGTTACTCGGCCGGCCGGCCTGAAGTCCTTGGTCATCTCGGATTCGCCGGCTTCCATGGAGCTCTGGGTCAAGGAGGCGAACAAGCTGCGGGATGCCCTCCCCGCCGACATTCATGCCACGCTCCTGAAGCACGAGGCCGCCGGGACCACCGCATCTGAAGAATATCTAAACGCGATGCGGGTGTTCTACGACCGGCATGTCTGCCGTGTCGTCCCCTGGCCGCCGGAAGTGATGCGGACATTCGCCGCCATCGAAGAAGACCCGACCGTCTATCACACGATGAACGGCCCTAGCGAATTCCATGTCATAGGCAGCTTGCGCGACTGGAGCATCATCGACCGCCTGGATCGCATTCAGGCCCCCACCTTGCTGATCTCCGGCCGATACGATGAGGCGACGCCGGCAACGGTGCAGCCTTATGCCGACAAGATCAAAGACGTGCGCTGGCAGGTCTTCGAGCACTCGAGCCACATGCCCCATGTCGAGGAAACCGAGCTCTATCTGAAGAGCGTCGGCGCTTTTCTAGATGCGCGCGATTAAGGCAGGAGGTTGTTAGGCCGGCATCGCGAAGAAGCCGGTGATGACATATTCCGTGAAGACAGTCGGCAGAACATCGGCTTCCAAATTGCCGATGGCTTCGCCCAATGTCCTGCCTCCGGCCAAACTTTTGAGAAAGAGAAAGGTCGCGTGGTCGAGTTCGACGATGCTGATTCCAGCATCGCGGCGCCAGATGGCAAGCTCTACGCCGCCCTCGTCCAGCGTGACGCCGTCGGTCGAATCATCCGGCGCATTGGCAAGTTCACGGATGCGCAGCAGCGGATAAGGAGAACTCAGCAACGAAGCCGAGGGATGCGCCTTCAATTTCAGTTCCCCCAAACCCGCTTCCAGAAAGACTTCGAGGTGCTGAGGTCCGAATATGGGCGCATCTTCCGCTCGCTCCGCTCTGTTGAGCGCCCAATCAAGGCGCCCAACATCGGCGATGTAGGGCAATGCGCTGAGACGCTTCTCGCCGTCGAGGAATGCCGGAAACTCCTCGCCGTAGTTTTCCATCCGTGGATCACGGGGCGAGCATTTCGTTGAAAACCGCGTTGCCAGGGCTTGAAACGGTTCGGCACCAATGACACGGGTAGCTGTCGGAAAATTCGCTGCCAGCGCCGTGGCGAGGCTTATCCGATGGTGGTTGCGGTAGACTGCAATCCGTCGGGCCGGCGTCAGAGCTCCAGGGGTAATGTCGAGATTGCGGGTGACGGGGGCGCTGGCGCTGCTCCGCAGCGCTCTGGCAAAATCACGTTGGATGTCAGAGAGCCGCGGCATGATATCGATCGGCCAGCGCGGCTTCGCCGGCCAGCCTCGCGAGCGGCGGGATATCACTGTCCCATTCGATCAGCGTCGGCGCTTTCGGAAAGCGCTTGACGGCAGCGGCATAGATGTCCCACACCGCTTCCGCGACATTCGCCCCGTGATTGTCGATCAGGATGACATCATCGCCGAGATGGGCGGTGTGGTGCCCCGCCACATGGATTTCATCCACAATGTCCGGCTCCAGCGTGTCGATCACGCTCAATGGGTCGTTTCCGTGATTCCATCCGTTGACGTAAAGATTGTTGACATCGAGCAGGATCCCGCATCCCGACCGCTTCGCCAATTCGCGCAGGAACTCGCCTTCCGGGATGCTGGAATGCGCGAACTCCAGATAGGTCGAGGGGTTCTCCATCAGGATCCGTCGCTTGATGCGATCCTGCACATGCACGACGTTCGTCGTCAGTGCATCCAGCGATTCCTCGGTATAGGGCAAGGGCAATAGGTCATTGAGATAGACGTCATCCTGCCGGCACCAGGCGACATGCTCGGAAACCAGCAGAGGTTCGATCCGCGCCACCAATTCGGCAAACCGTTCAAGATGTGCCGCGTTCACGGCCGCCGCGCTGCCCAAAGAGAGGCCGACGCCGTGAATGGAGATCGGATAAAGTTGCCTGGCCTGCTCGAGCAAGGCGGCGCGCGAGCCGCCACCCATATGATTCTCGGCGTGGATTTCCAGAAACCCGACATCCGGCTTGAGTTCGAACAGCGCATGATGATGCGGCTGCTGAAATCCAATACCGGTTTTGATGTCGAGGATCACCCGTGCCAGCCGCTGCCAATTTGTTCGCAAGTTAGCGAAACTAGCCTAGCTTTGCTTTGGTTCCAGACTGCCGCCGGAAATCTTTTGGCAGACGCCGGTCGGAACATAGATCCAGGCATCGCCTTCCTGCGGCTGGGTCACCGTCCCGGCACAGGAATTCGTGGCCGTCTGGCAATCGTTCTGCCCGCCGGCGGCTATACCAAAGCACTTCTCGGAATCGTAAGCCGGCTTCGGCGCCGGCCCGGCATAAGCCCGGGTCGAAGCGGCGATCCCGAGCGCTGCGGTGGCCGCGGCGAGCAGGACAGCATTTGTGACTTTCATGGAAACCTCCTCGGCATCGGAAACGAACAGTCGATGATCCAAGCTATAGCGAGCGAGACAACAATGGAAATGCCCTCGCGGAAAAGTCATTTCCGCCTGTCCGCGGCTTCCGCCAAACAACTGATCGGCAACAAGTTTCGGCCGGACGATACGCTCTGACAATCTTGTGATTATAGTATCGATATGAATCGAAGCACGCCTTCGCAACTCAAGCCGGCTACGGGTAAGCAGTCACCGGAACCCGCCGTGGCGCGGCGGTTCCGGCGCGTTGGCATCGGTACCACCCTCACCCTGCTCCTGGCCGGCATCTGCATTCTCACCGCCGCGCTGGTGCACGGGAGCTGGCAACGCACTTCCAACAGAAATGCCAACGATCTCGTCAAGGAGATCAATACACGGATCGCCGACACCGTCGCCAGCAATCTGCAGTCGGTCCTCACCAATGCCACCGCCAGCGAAGAGGCGCTGCGCACGATCTTCTTTCAAGGTGTGATCAAGGTCGATGATGAGGCGAAGCGCGAATTCGTTTTCCTCTCCCTGTTACAATCGCAGCCGAGCCTCTCCTGGGTCGGCTTCGGCTGGCCGGACGGCAACTTCTTCGGCGCCCGCAAGGACGCCGACGACAGCATCCGCATGGTCGAGGTGCGGCATGGCCCCGCCGACGGCGACAAATTGCGCGTCGACAGCTATCGCACCATCGTCGGCGACATCCAGTTCCTGAACCGGGAATTCTCGACCTCGCAATTCCGTTCCAATGAGCAGCCCTGGTACCAGGCGGCGGATGCCGCCAAGCAGGCCATCTGGACCGAAACAAACGACACCCCGCTAGGCCCCCAGCCAGCGATTTCGATCTCGAGCAAGCTCGTCATCTACGGCCATTACCTGGGCGTGATGAATGTCGCGATCGACATCGACAGGCTGTCGCGCCTGCTGACTGCCTTGAAAGTCACCCGGCATGGACGGGCCTTCATCCTGGCGCCCGGCAATCGCATCCTCAGCGCCGCAGCAATGGATGGCAGCATGGGTGGATGGCACGACCTCATGATCACCAAAGACCCTTTGGCGAGCGCCATCGCGCGGGCGCTGAAGCAGGACAAAGTAAACCTCTCCAGCATGCCGGCACCGCGCAATGTGACGGTCATGGATTCGATGACCACCATTGGCCATTACGTCACCTTCACGCCGCTCCCCTTCCAGCACTGGGTGATCGCCACGGCCATCCCAGCGGAAGACATCCTGGGCGATATTCCCGCGGCCACACAGCGGCTCTATTTTCTCATCGTCGGTCTGGTCGCACTGATTTCCGTACTCGGCGCGTTCCTGACCCACCGGCTGATCGCCAGACCCATCGCCGGGATCGCCGGGCAGATGCACCAGATCGAACAGTTTCGTCTGGACCGCATCTCCTACCGCCCGTCACGGCTGCGTGAGCTCGATGACCTGTCGCATGCTTTGCGCCTGATGGCGGGCGGGCTTTCCGCGTTTCGGAAATATCTGCCCGCGGATCTGGTGGAGACGCTCATCCGCGAAGGCATCGAGGCTCGGCCCGGCGGACGCACCCAGCCGTTGACGGTCATGTTCACCGATCTCGCCGGCTTCACCGGTCTCACGGAAGCGGAGCCCGATCGCATCGTCGAAATCCTCGGTGATCACCTCGACGCGATGTCGCGGATCGTCCACGAGCACACCGGCACCGTCGACAAGTTCATCGGCGATTCCGTCATGGCGTTCTGGAACGCCCCGACAGCGAACCCCAATCATGCCGCAGCCGCCTGCAATGCAGCCCTCGCCTGCCGCACTGCTTTTTTCCAGTTCCGGGAGAGGATGGGAATCCCGGATCACCGGAAAATCGGGCTTCGGATCGGGGTCAACTCGGGCGAGATTCTCGTCGGCAATATCGGCTCCCGCGACCGGCTGAACTACACGGCCATCGGCGACGCTGTGAACGTGGCAAGCCGCCTGGAAGCGCTCAACAAGCGTTACGGTACCGACATCCTGGTCGGCGAGGCGACGAGAGAGGCAGCCGGTGGCGCGATCATCGTACGCCGCTTGGATCGGGTTGCCGTCTACGGCCGCCGCGGCGGCCAGGTTGTCTATGAATTGATCGGCCGCACGGAAGACCGGTCGCAACTCGGCGATCTTGCCTGGATAGAAAGCTATGAATCGGGCTTCGATAGATATCTGCAGCGGGATTGGTCTGGCGCCATCGATCTATTCCAGCGAGCCGATCAAAAGCGCGGCGAAGACGCGCCCTCGCGGCATATGATTCTCCGATGCCGCAGTTTCATCGACCAGCCGCCGCCGGCGGATTGGGATGGAACCGATGTGGCCGAGAGCAAGTAGCCGGGCGGTTTCTAGCCCTTCAACACCTTTTCCACTTCCGCGAGGCCCGGCATCGAAGGCGCCGTTCCGGGGCGGGTGACCGAGATGCCGGCGACCGCACAACCGAACCGCACCGACGCAAGGGGCGCCGTGCCACGCGCGAGCGCGGCGGCGAAGCCGCCGTTGAAAGCGTCGCCGGCGCCTGTCGTTTCAACCACCGGGGCTACCTTAAAAGCCGGCACCAGCTCAGACCGGTTGTGAGTGTGGTAGAGCGCCCCGGCCTCGCCCAAGGTGATGATCGCGGCGCCGGCGCCCTTCTTCAGCAGCGCATCCGCCGCCTTTCGTGCCGCGTCCGGCGAGTCCACCTTGACGCCCGTGAGCTCTTCCGCTTCGGTCTCGTTCGGGGTCACATAGTCGCACAGCGAGAACACCCGATCGTCGAGCGGCGCGGCGGGCGCCGGGTTGAGGATGGTCGTCACGCCTGCCGCCTTGGCGATCTCCAGCGCGCGCAAGGCCGCATCGAGCGGCTGCTCGAGCTGCGTCACGAAGACCGCGGCGGAGCGAATGAGTTCCGCCTTCGCCTCGATATCGGCGACGCTGATGGTGGCCGCGGCACCCGGGCAGACGATGATCGCGTTATTGCCGGTCGATTCCTCGACGAAGATATAGGCGGCGCCGGTATAGCTGTCCGCGCTCCGTGTGACTGCCGGCGTCACTCCGGCATCGGCCCAGGTCTTCATCGCCATGTCGCCGAAGGGATCCTGGCCCAGCTTGGAGATGAAATGGACATTGCCTCCGAGCCTCGCCGCCGCCACGGCCTGGTTCGATCCCTTGCCGCCAGGCCCGAGCTTGAAGTCGGTGCCCATGATGGTTTCACCCATACGGGGCGCCCGGGCTGCGCGATAAGAGGTATCGGCGACGAAGACGCCGAGGATGACGATCGGGTTTTTATCGGCCATTGGAACTGCTCGACGATAGGCGGTCAGGCCGCATCGGGCGGTATCACGCCCTTGGTGAAGGAGAAGCAGCCGTAGAACCGGCGCTCGCCCGTCTGGATCACGCAATAGGCAGCCTTGGCGCGCTCATAGAAGGCATAGCGCTCGATGGAGACCATCGGCCAGGGTTTACCTTCGGCCTTGTCGATGGCCTTCTGGACCTCCTGCTGCACCGCCGGCATTTCGTTCGGCGCGCCAACCACTTCCATGCGCCCCGCCGCGTCATCAATAAACGTATCGAGCGGCATCACCGAGAGGATGGCCGCCGCGGCTTGCGCCGCCGTCACATTGTCGATCCGCAGCAAGCGCCGAATCCGCGTCTGCCGCGCGATGGAATCCGACGGAAAATTGGTGTCTGAGATGATAAGATGATCGCCATGCCCCATGGCACGCAAGGCATACAGCACATCCGCGTTCAAGAGCGGGCTAATTCCTTTCAGCACGCGAACCTCCCCCGTTAAATCCTGTTGCCGGTTTCCCCATCGAACAGATGGGCCTGTTCGCGCCGTGGCCGCAGATGGATAGTCTGACCCGGTGCGAAGGTGTGCCGCTCGCGAAACAGCGCCACGATCTCCTCTTCGCCCAGCCGCAGCACGACCATGGTCTCCGAACCCGTCGGCTCCACCACGGCGACCTTCGCCGGGAATCCGTCATCGGCGAGTTCGAGATGCTCGGGCCTGATCCCATAGACCACCGGCTGCCCATCGCTCACTTCATGCTTGCCGGCGACCGGAAGCCGGCTGCCATTGGCCTCGATCGAAAGCCCGCCAGATGCCCGCGCGGCACCCTTGATGAAGTTCATCGCCGGAGAGCCGATGAAACTCGC